>NZ_JBFTZN010000149.1:0-13737 GCF_056406775.1 Allobosea sp. P1_A7 | reverse complement strand
CCGCTGCAGGGCGCTTCAGGTTGAGCAGGCACCAGCCGCGCTGCAAGGCGGCTGCGCCCGACTGACCATTGCCGCAGCTGCCGGCGACGGGCGCTGCCGCCTGGCGGCGCCGGACAGGCTCGGCGTCGATATCGGGCTGGACGGTCTGCCGGGCTGCCCGGGAGCGCAGCGGACGGCTCGGTGCGGGTTCGATCGGGTCTCGCTCGCGTATGACCGGCACCGCCGGCGCGGCGACATCATCTCGGCGCTGCTGCTGGTCACGCGCATCCTGGACTCGCGCATCTTGCCCGCGCGAGGCGCGGTTGCGGCGCGGATCGAGCAGCGCGGCAATCCGTTCCGAGCGGCCGCCCCAGTCGTTGACGATCGCGCGCAGGCCGGCCTGATCGCGCAGGCGCTGCCGTGCCAGGGCAAGCCCATAGGCGGCCGGCTCATAGCCACGGTCCCAGGAGAGGGCGGTTTCGAACCATGTCTCGGCCGGGGAGGTCTGGCCGGCATTATAGGCATACCAGCCGAGGCCGGCCGCGCCCGGCGCGTAGCGGTCTGTCGCAACGGTCTTCGCGATCCGCTCGACGACGGCGCGATCCAGTTTTGGAGCGGGCTCCTGCGTGATCAGCGACGTCACCGCGTCGAGATAGGCCTTGCGGTTGGCGGCGCCTGCGTCCAGCCATTGCGAACCCAGCGCCTCGGCCTCGCGATATTTGCGATTGGCGGCCAGCGCGAGCACCGCGCCTTCGGCCGCCTTCGCCCCGCCCTTGCGCTGCAAGGCGGACTGGAACAGCGCTTCCGCCTTGACCGGATCATTGTGGCGCAGCGTGTAGAAGCCGAACAGGATGGCATCGTCCGGCGTCGTCGCGGCGTTCGCAAGCGCCTCGACCCGCCGGATGTCGTCGGCGGATACGGTGAGCTTGGTATCTTCGGCAGCCCGCCCGATGCGCCGCCGCGCGATCTCGTCGCGGATGCTGGAGAATTCGGTCTGCCTCTCCTGCGCCAGAAGCGCGTCCGTCAGCGGGTCGGGCAGCGTCGCCAGCGCCTTCTGCATCGTCCCGATCCGTTCTGCGGGGGTGTTGCAGTTGCCCAGCACATAGGCATAGGCGTCCCGGGCCCGCTCGGGCTTGCCGGTCTGCACGAAAGCCTCGGCCACCCGCCACAGCGCGTCGACATTCGCGCAGGTCAGCAAGGCCGGCGTCTCGGTGCCGATCCGGATCACCTGCTCCCATTGCCGCGCGTTGGAGGCATTGACCAGCCGCTGCGCGGCTTCGGCGGCGTCGAGCCGGGCGACGAGATCGACAGGCGCACGCCAGTTCGGCTCCCTGGTGCCGCGTTGCGCAATCGCGGCCCGGACCTCGGCGATCTTGCCCTCAGAGAAGAGCTTCCACAGCCGCTCGAGCTCGGGATCGCCGGTTTGTGCCGGAGACGTCAGGTCGGCGGGCGGCTTCCATTCCGGGTAGAGGGCACGCAGCCGGGCTAGCTCGGCCTCCAGGCGCCGCGTGTCGCCCTGAGATGCGAAATAGCGCAAGGCACTCTCGTCGACGACGGGGGGCCGCTGCGCCGGTTGGCCGGGCGGGGTCGCCGGCGCCTGCGCCTGAGCGAGTTCCGGCGCGGGTTGCTGGCTGTCAGGGGAAGAGCTTCCGGCCGCGGCCGCCTGACGGATCGCCGCAGGCGGCGTCAACGACAGATCGACCTCCCGGCCATGGCGGCCGAAGGCGTAGAACGCGGCACTCGCGAGGGCGATCGCCAGGACGGCGTATTTCACATGCATTGCGGATACCTCTCGCGGAGCATCGAGAGGGACAAAAGATGCAGGGTCGAGGGATAATAGGCCGTCGGCTGGAAGGTCTTCAATTCCGCCGGGATCGCGGTCTTGTCGAGCGCGCAGGCCATCGCGGCCGCGAGAATGCGATAGCCGGCGTCGGGCAGCGGCTCGACGGGATTGCCGGTCTTGACGTCGATCACGGCAGTGCCACCGGCCCATGCCTTGCGGAAGGGCTCCATGCGCGCCTTGTCGGCAAGCCCCGCCCGCATCAGATAGAGCGGGATGCGGATGGCGTTGTAGCCGAACTGGGGCGGGAAGCCGTCGGCAGGCCTGGGCGTGTCCTTGATCGAGACCCAGTCCGGGGCCAGCATCTTGGCCTTGGCAAGCGTGTCGAGCAGTTTCAGGCCGCTCGCCTGCACCTGCATCCAGCTCTGGTCGCCGGTGAGCTGCGCGAGCGCCGGCAGCGCCTCGAAGACCCAATAGGACGGGTTGACCACGGGCCCGTCGGGCCGGTCCTTCTCGGAAAAGCCGACTGCGCCGGGCATGAGCCAGGTCTCGCCGCCGCGCTTCAACAGCGCGACCTTGGCCAATGACCGGGCGATCTGGCGCGCCGCTGCCGTGTAGGCCGGCATGGCCCAGCGCGCCCCGGCGCAGGCGAGGGCCTCCGCGATCAGCAGGTCGCCGTCGCTGGCATTGTTGATGTCGGTGATATGGGGGCTCGCCTTGGGGTCCCAGCGCCAGGCCGCAAGCCCGTCGTCGCGGATCAGGAGCTCTGTGCGCGTGAACGCGAATATGCTGGCGAAGCTGCTGCGGTCGCCCGCGAGACAGGCCAGCAGCAGGCCATAGCCCTGGCTCTCGCTATGGCTGATCCCGCCATTGGCATCGTCGATCACGCGCCCTTCGGGCGTGACGAATTTTTGCCGGTAGAGCTCCCATGCGCCGTCGGGGAGGGAGGCGGACAGGGCCGACGTGAGAAGCATCATGGTGGCTGCGAATGTAGCCAGGAGCTTTCTCATGAGCGCCGCCCCAACCGTCCGAGCATCAACGCGGTGCCGATGCCGAGGGTGATGCAGGCGGCCAGGAGCGTCAGCGCGTAGGTGCCGATATTGCTCGACATCCAGTTGGCGAGGACGAGGCGCATATTGGTCAAGCTGAAGGGCCGCGTCATGAAGAAGGAGGTGCGGTCGGCGGAGAGGACATGTGTCTCCTGCCCACCCCGGAAAGCCGTGATCCTGCCGGCCATGGCAGCCCAATTGCCCGGCGTCACGATTCGGGCGACGCTGCTCTCGAGCGCCTCTTCGCGCCGGGCGACGAAGGCGGTCCAGACCTGCCGGGTCTCCGGATCGGCGGCCTGGGCTGCGATCAGGTCGGTTCCCTCGGCAGGCTCGTAGAGCGAAGACGAGCGCGACGGTGTGCGCAATTGGGCAAATGACAGGTCGAAGGTGCGCTGCAGCCAGCCGTCGAAGGCAACGAGATAGCGGGCCAGCGGGCCACCGAGCGAGTTCCGCCACCGGTCGCGGATCTCGTTCGTGGATTGCGGCACGCCGCCTGAATCTTCCGGTGTGGTCTGGCGGCCCTGGAAACGATTGAGCACGGCGTCGAACACGGCCGTGCCATCCGCATCGGGCGGGACCACGACGGCGTCGGCGCGCTGTGGCCATGTGGCGCGGACGGTGTCGGCGATGCCGACGCGCGGCAGCAGGCCGCTTGGCAACTGGCCGGCCGCTCCGACGATCAGCGCCGGGCGATCTCCCACGGTGGCGGCATTCGCAAGCGGATCGACCGCGATGGGCCGGCTGGCGCGCTGGGCCAGGCGCGCCAGCAGAGTCGCCGCCGCACCGTAATTGGCGGCATCGAGCCGGCCCATGACCAGGGCCACGCGCGGCGCCACCGAGTAGGGAAATCCCGTGCCGGAAACGGCGGCGAGGTTTGGCTTGACGCCGATCTTCGCGAAATCCGGAACGGCAAGCGAGGTGGTATCGAACAGCGCGAAACGGCTCTTGCCCGGCAGCGTCGCGCCAGGCCCGCAGCTCAGATCGGTCTTCGCGATCGTGACGGCCTCGAGCCAGAGCTCATTGATCCCCGGCCTGAAATGCCGCATCGGCACGGTGATCGGGAACTGCTGGAACAGGCCGCCGGTCGTCGTGTTGAGCGGCACGGTCGCGGCGACATTGCCGTTGACGAAGATCTCGATATGGCTGACGCCGGGCAGGACCTCCGCGGAATAGGCTCCGTCGAGAAGAAGCGTGGCCTCACCGTAGGCGTTCGCAAAAAAGTCGCCGGGCATGGCGACGACGGCGCGCACCCGCATGCGCCGGCCGGTCGATTCCTGGGTGGGGACGCCGAGATCGGCGAAGCGCAGCACCTGCCGGCCCGTGACGTAAGGCGGATTCGGCGTGTGCCAGCTCGCCGTATCCATGCTGGTGCGGTTGATATTGGTCGGCCTCGAAACCGGCTCGGTCAGGATCTTGGCGACGACCGCCTCGATATCCGGCCAGCCCTGGCCCGTGACGAGAAGTGTGGCCGGACCCAGCTTCGGACTGGCGACGAAACCGAGGAAGCTGCGGGTGGCGGCCTCCTCCGGGATCGTGCCGAGCAGTTCACCCAGTTCGTTCGCGGTTCCGATGACAACCGTCAGCGAGCCCGGCCGCAGCCGCTCCGGTGGCCGTTCGGAGACCCGCACCACGACCTGCCCGAAGCGCCCGCGCAGGGCTACTGCCTGGGCGACGGCGAGGATGGTATTTCCCGCGATCGCCCGCGACGCGCTGGGCGCCACGATGTTGATCGTCGTCTGGCCGCTTTCGTCCCCGCCGATCGACGGCAGATCGTCGATGCCTCGCAAACGCGGTTTCGCTGCATCGGGGCTGCGAAATCTCAGTCGCGTGCCGGCGCCGTCGATGCGGGTCCAGAGCTCGTAGGTGGAGGCCAGGGTGCAATCCGTGCGGTGGCGCTGCACGACCTCGAAACCGATCGTATTCTCGCCTGCGCGCAAAAGAGCCTTGCGGATCGCGACCGAGAGCCGCGCCAGGCGGTCCGACGATGCGATGGGCTGCTCGATAACGCGCTCGCCATTGATCCGGACGGTCAACCGCGAGGCTTCCGGCATCACGACGAGCGCATTCTGGAATGCCACGTCCAGGTTCAGATCGGCAGCGGCTTCGTCCTGCGTCAGGAAGAAAGCCCAGTTGCGGGTGTCGCTCTCGCCTTCCAGGGTGACGCGGGCGGCAGGAAGCAGCGGCTTGAACGCAAAGGGGGCGGGCGCAGTCGCTGCCGCCGCGTGTTTCGGCGGCTGGCTCGGGGCAGGGGGCTCGGCAGCAGGCGCAGCCGGTGCCACGGGGGCGGGCTTCTCGGCCGGCGGTTGCTCCGGCGGCGCGATCATGAACGGCGCCGGTTCGACCGGTGTCGGCTGCACGCGCCCGTCCTGTGCCATGCCGGCGCCGCCGAGCAGCGGGAGGGCCATGGTGGCCACGAGGGAAAACTGCCCCAGCCTCATTCCGCTGGTCTCGCTGGTGCTGCGGGCCGTGTCAGGCGGTAAAGGCCGAAGAAATAAGACAAGCCGCGGCTCGTCTGGAAGATCGCGATCCGCAGGAAGCGGATCGTGCCGTAGACGACCCCCATGTTCTGGCGCCGCGCCTTCTGGAACAGGGTCCAACGCTCGGCGTCGGAAAAGGCGAGATCGGCGATCATGCGGCTGTGCAGGGCTTCGCTCGGGGCGTAGCGACAGCCCATCAGCAAACCCTTGTCGTCAGGCGCCAGGCGCATCACACGCACCGGCAGCGTACCGGCCGGCATGTTGATCGTGGTCTCGAAAGAAATGAGCGCCTCGCTGCCGACAGGCAGCTTGTCGAAAACATGGGACAGAACGCGGATGCCGACGCCGTCGACGGAGGCGTTCTCGGTGACGATCGGCGCGGTCTGCCCGTCGATGGTGATCTCGCCGCGTCGCCGCACTGCGAAGCGCCGGGCCGCGCGCCCCTCCGGCCGCTCGGAGACGACGCCGAGCGCGCAGCCCGCCATCAGCAGGTTCAGCAGGTTCCAGAGGCCGACGACCACCGTCGTGTCGGCATTGTAGGGCTCGGTGATGATCCGCCAATAGGTCGCGACGACACCGAGCGCCAGGACGCCGAAAATGATGAAGAACGGCAGCCCCAGCTCGGAGACGCGACGGGTTTCCAGAGATTCGTTCTTGGCCGTGACCTTGAAGGTCGGCTTGCCCGGATTGATGAGGACCGAGACGACCGCGGGCAGCAAGTAGACCGACTGGATGAACTCGTAGAGTTCCGAGATCCATGGCCAGCGATAGCGGCCATAGAGATAGTTCTGCATCATCAGGTTCACGACCATATAGCTCAGGATATAGGCGAAGAACTCCGCCCCCGATGCCGTGAAGATCTGCAATCCGAAGAACAGGTAGAACAGAGGCGAGATCAGGAAGATCCAGCGCGCGAAGGGAAACAGCCAGAACAGCGCCGAGGAGCAGTAGCAGAGCCGCTGCGGCAGCGAGAGACCGGTTTTGAACAGCGGGCGATGATAGATCAGGATCTGCATCATGCCCTGCGCCCAGCGCGAGCGCTGCCCGATGAAGCTCGCAAAGGTCGCCGGCTGCAGCCCAGCGATCAGCGGCTTGTCGACATAGACGCTGTGCCAGCCGGTGGCGTGCAGCGTGATCGCCGTCTCGGCGTCTTCCGTGATGCTACGTCCAGCGAAGCCATTGGTGGTCTTGAGTGCCTGGCGGCGCAGCACCGCAGCCGAACCGCAGAAGAACGAGGCGTCCCATTTGTCGAGACCGCGCTGGATGATGCYGTAGAACATCTCGTTCTCGGACGGCATATATTTGAAGGTCTGGAGATTGCGCTCCAGCGGGTCGGGGTTGATGAAGAAATGCGGCGTCTGCACCAGGAACAGCTTCGGGTCCTGGCCGAAAAAGCCCACGGTCTCCGTGAGGAAGGACCGCGCGGGCGCATGATCGGCATCGAAGACGACGATCAGCTCGCCTTCGGAGTGAGCGATGCCGTTATTGAGGTTGCCTGCCTTGGCGCTGATATTGCGCTCGCGCGTCAGATAGGTGACGCCGAGGCCCTCGCATAGCTTCTGCAGCGTCGCCCGGCGCTCTTTGGCAGCGTTGGCGGCCACGAAATTATCCGCGTTGCACTTCTCGTCGGTTCCGCCATCGTCGAGGAGAAAGACCTTCAGGCGATCCGCCGGGTAATCCATCGCGAGCGCAGCCGCGAGCGTCGTCGCCAGCAGATCCGCCTCTTCGTTATAGGTCGGCACAAAGACGTCGACCGTGGGCGCATTCTGCAGGTCGACCGGCGGTGTCTTGCGCGGTGGCAAGGGAAGCGCGACCACGAACAGGCTGAGGAACAGCATGCCGATATTATAGAACTCGGCGAGATAGAGGATCATCGCCGGGATGAAGTCCTCGATCTGGTTCGCCGGCGGCAAGGTGCTCGTCGTGCGCCAATAGATGTAGCGCAGCACGATCGCCGTTCCCAATCCCAGCGCGATCAGCCGCCAGACGCCGTCAGGCCGCAGGAACTTCAGCGCGATCATCGCCGTGACCACGATCGCCCCCGCGATCAGATGCGCCTGCAGGCTGATCGGCAAGGTGATCAGCACCACGACCAAGGCGGCGATCACAGCCCAGACGATGACGTAGATCGTTGTTCGCATCGGTCTTCAGGTGATCCTGGTTGCGGTCAAGGCGACAAGGGCGGCGGAACGGTCGGGTATCCTTCCAGGGGTCGGTCCGGCAGAGGCCTGTCCGGGACAGGGTCTCTCACCTCGGTACGGGCCGGCTGCGGACGTTTCGGGCGGGCAACCCGAGGTGGCCGCTCGACCGCATCAGGCAGGAATGTCTGGGGCATGGATGCCTGGGGCAGGGGATAGATCAGCGCGCCGGCCTCGCCGAGATCGGGGGAGGGCGATGGCGCATCCCCGATCGGGTTCCAGCCTGCGCGCCTGAGCGAGGCGTTGACGGAAAACCCATAGGCGAGGCGCAGCAAGGCGGCTTCCGACGCTCCCGGCGCACAGATCCGCAGGCGCACGGAGATCACGCCCGATCTGGGGCGGAAAAGGCTGTCATCGCTTGCGACGCGCTGCCAGGCGTAAAGACAGCCATCGCCCCCGGGGCCGCGGCCAAAGGCATAGCCGAACGGGCCGTAGCGGTTCTGCACATAGGCGGCCGACGGCACCATGGCGACGCCCGGAAGCCGCTCCTCCATCTCGCGCGCGATCGCGAAATCCTCGATGCTGGGAAGCGAGAGGAGCCTGCCTTCCACACCATTCGTATCGGGAACATCCGCCGCCGTCAGGAAGGCGGCATAGATCGCATTCTCGCCCGGCGTCCGGCCTCGCGTGGCGAGCGTGACGGTCTGGGACACGGCATTTTCGTAGCTGCGCTGCGTGACGTTCACGACCGCTGGCCCGCCCGGCGGCAGCACGATGAGGGCGCGGCTCGGGTCGACGGCGATGGAGCGTGTTGCAAACGACAGTTCGGCATCCGTCAGCCTCTGCTCACCGCAGCCTGCCGCCATCGCACCCAGCAAGGCCGCGGTGGCAAGGGTTGCGAGCCGCCCCCTGGTCTGGCCGCGAGCCGGGCCGAGCGCCGGACGCAGGCCGGACACGCTCATCGGCACGCAGGCCGGTGTCTTGGAGCGATCGACATGTCGGAACCATTGATTAACAAAGATTAACACGTTCTTACCGCAGGCTGATGCGGCCAGTCTTTGGCCCTCGATCGAATCATGCCTGCCAGTACAGACAATTCCGGCACCGGCACCAACCCCTGTCGAGCGAGCGCAGTGGGAGATTTTGTGCGACAGGCGATCTCATCCCCCATAATCTTTGCAATGGCCATCCGCCCGTGCCTCAACAATGGGCAAGCCTTCTGCGTGCCGGATTGGAAGCCGGCGAAGCGGATCACCTGGAAGATCCTTTTGCCTGGCGTCGCAGAGAGAAGGGGGCGTGCCGCCATGACTAGCGCAGCTGCGGACGGGATGCGGCGAGATCGTTGCGGATCGCGGTTGCGGCCACGCCGGCCTGCCCCATGGCATGACTGATCTGGTCGAGACCGATCACGACATCGCCGGCCGCGTATAATCCCGCGATGCTGGTGCGCTGGTGGCGATCGACCTGGATGCAGCCATCATCCGTCACGGCCCCGCCCAATGCGGTCGCGAGGTCGGAATGAACGACCGAGCCAAGGGCGGGATAGACGGTGTCGAAGCGCAGCCGCCCCGCGGCCGAAGACAGGCTCAGGCCATCCTCCTCCAGCGCGAAGTCCTGCGCCGGTCCGCCGATGATGCGAACCCCGAGACCCGCGAGACGCTCATACAGGGGGGCGGCAAGGCCCTCGGTTCCATCGAGGACAAGGCTGACCAGCGCCGTATACGACCGCAGGAATTCGCATTCATTCGCAGCGCCGGAATCGGAGCCGATGACCGCGACATCCTGCCCGGTGACCTCGTAGCCGTCGCAAACCGGACAGTAGCGCAGGCGGCCCAGCATGAGCGCCTCGGCATGGAGCGCGTCGGTCATCGGGGGGCGACGGTTCGTGACGCCGGTGGCGAGCAAAACCGAGCGCGCCTTGATGTCGACGTCCTGCCCGTGCGCCGCGAAGCCGGAACCGTCGTGGGTCAGCGCCTCGACGCGGCGATCGACAATCCAGGTGCCGTACCGGATCGCCTGCGACCGCATCCGCGAGAGCAGCTCGCGACCGGAAATGCCCTCGGGAAAGCCGGCATGATTATGGGTGCAGGGGATCTGCAGCGCGCGGCCATGGCCCGCGTCCATGACGGTGACGCTGAGATGAAAGCGCGCAAGATAGATCGCCGCCGTCAGGCCCGCGGGGCCGCCGCCGATCACGAGGCAATCGAGCTGGTTTGTCATGCGTCCCTCAGGCTGCATCGCTGCGCCGGACCTGGACGGTCTGCGAGATCACGGTACAGGCGCTATCAGTGGTCAGGAAGGCGGTATCCGTCGAATCCCTGCCATGGGCGATGCGGATGATGCCCTCGATAGGGGCGAGGCGCGTCGGGTCGACTAGCCACCAGGCGTTCTCGAGATAGACTTCCATCACGGCGTGAAAATCGGGCGGTTGGACATCGAGCGAATAGGCGCTGACTGCGCGAGCCGGTATCGACAGGGCACGGCAGAAGGTGATGCCGAGATGGGTGAAGTCGCGACAAACCCCCGCCCTGACGGTGAAAGTATGCGCCGCCGTCGATTCAGGCGTGCTGACGCCCGCGACGTAGTCGACATGGGACGCGATCCAGTCGAGAACCGCCATCACCCGGCTGACGCCGTCGCCCGCGCCTGCGAACTCGCGCTGGGCAAAGCGCTGAAAGCGGTGGCTCGGGCAAAACCGGCTAGGCAGAAGATAGGACAGCGCCTCGGCCGGCAGTTCGTTCCACGCATGCTGGCGCCCCGACGCAGGCAGCAACTGGCGCACGCCGTTATCGACCGTGGCAGTATAGCTGATCGTCGTCTCGCCCGAGAAGCAGGCCCGGAACCGGCGATCTCCCGCGGGTGTCTCGTCTGCGATGGGCCGCACATCGCCGCTGACAGTCAATTCTTCCGCAAGGATCKACTGATCGCTGGAATGTGACGCCTGGATCAGCCCGATCACCTGCGTCGGCGTAGAAAAGCCATAGACGAGTTGGGCCGATGCGATCAGCTTCATCTTGAACTCCGGACTGTCCCAGCGATCCAAACGGAGTTGGCAGTGGTTTCGTTCCGAACCGCCGGCGCGGATTAAGCCCGGGCTGACGAACCAAAGGGAACCTCTGTGCCGTTCGCCGGTTCAGAACCTGCGCTTGCGCGTCGTTTGCGGCGGCTCTTGCGCCTTCAGATGTGGCCAAGCTTCGGATGTGACCAGACGCTTGAGGGAGGACATTATGGGCATTCTCGGGACCATCCTCGTCGGCTTTCTCGCCGGCGTGGTCGCCAAATTTCTAACCCCTGGATCGAACGAGCCTTCGGGCTTCATTCTCACCACCATCCTCGGGATCGTGGGTGCCTTCGTTGCCACATACATCGGGCAGGCCATGCATTGGTACGCCCCCGGCGAAGGTGCTGGCTTGATCGGGGCCATCATCGGCGCCGTCATCGTCCTGGCGGTGTGGGCGTTTTTCGCGAACCGCCGACACACGGTCTAACCCCGGCAGCAGGAGCAAATTTCATGAGCGACAACCAGGGCTTTCCGTCGATGACGGCACTGCTGGGCCTGCTGGCCCTCGCAGGCTACCAGAACAAGGACAAGATCGCAGAGTGGCTCGGCCAGGCCAACCAGCCGGCGCCCACCGGTGCACCGGCCGGCGATATCCCGAAAGGCGCGGATTCCGTGCTCGGCAATCTCGGCGGCACATTGGGCGCAGGCGGGATCGGCGGCTTCCTGAACGGAGGTCTGGGCGAGCTGATCGATCGCTTCAAACAGGCAGGCCAGGGCGAGAAGGCCGATTCCTGGGTGCGCCAGGGCGCCAATCAGGAGGTTGCGCCGCCGGATCTGGAACAGGTGATCGGACCCGATGTCCTGGCCAAGCTCGAACGCCAGACGGGCCTCTCCCGCGACGAGCTGCTGTCCCGGCTGTCCCGGCAACTGCCTGACGCCGTGGATCGCTATACGCCCGACGGCAGGCTCCCCGCCGCCGGGGCCTGATCCCGCCCCTGCATGACCGGCAGAGCCGGCGACCGTCGACACGTCCAGCGACCGGCTCCCGTCATCGGGAGCCGGTTCGTCGTCAGGGCTTCTCGAGGCTGCCAGGTACTGCCAGATCGGGTACTGCCAGATCTCGTCACGGCCTGGAGCCACACTGTCTCGCCTGAGTTGATGCGCAATCGGGAGGAACAGATGGAAACCCAGGAACTACATCGCGGCCGGCTGATCGATCATATCCAGCTCGTTGTCGCGGACCTCGGCGCCTGCCGCCGCTTCTACGAGGGCATCTTCCGCGAACTTCACATTCCGATCGGCGGGACGGCCGAGGATTATTTCTGGGTGGACGAACTCTTCGTCTCGAGCGCGCAGAGCAAGGCGGCGCAGGGCGAGCTCACGGGCCGGCACCATATCGCCTTCCAGGCCAGGAACCGCGCCATGGTCGACGCCTTCTACAAGGCTGGCCTCGACAGCGGCGGCAGGGATAACGGCGCGCCGGGCGAGCGCCCCTATCATCCCGGCTATTACGCCGCCTTCCTGCTCGATCCCGCCGGCAACAATATCGAGGCCGTCTTCCATGGCGAGGCCGAACGCAGCGCTCCATCGGTCAAGATCACGTTCTGAGTGATCGGCAGGTGGTGCCACCCGCGGCATGGGCGGGAGGATGGGCGCGTCGGGGCCTTTCCGAGCCACGGCCGACGCATCATGCCGCACCTTGCTCCAGGCGATTCTTCAGTCTGCGGTTCTCGTCTTCGAGGAACGCCAATCTGGCTTTGACCGGCTCCAGCCATTCCGCGAGCTCGGCCTCGCTGAAGCGCGGGGTGATGTGCTGCGGACAGTTCCAGTCGAAGGCCTCGATCGTGATCGTGACAGCCCGTTCGACACGGGCGTCGTAGCCGGGAACCGCCAGCCTGGCCGCCAGTGCGGTGTCGAGGGTCACGTCGACGACATGCATATGCCCAAAGATCTTCAGGCGCCGCTGCTGGGCATAATCCATAAGGAAGAGCGAGACCCTGTCGTTCCCGGCGACATTGCCCGTGGTGATGTATTGCCTGTTTCCGCGATAATCAGCGAAGCCAAGGGTCTTGCTACCGAGAACCTTCAGAAAGCCGATCGGTCCGCCGCGGAACTGGACATAGGGCCAGCCCGTTTCCGAAACAGAGGCGAGATAGAACTCGCCGCGCCGGGCGATGAACGCCTCCTCATCCGGGCCAAGCAGGTGGTTTCGGGGTGCTGCTCCAGGATCGAGCGTTCCGTCGATCCTGGCATATTGACCCGCGCTGCCGTAGTGCTGGCGCGCATTCTTGACGGCCGGGGTCGAAGCGATCTCGAGATATTTGTGAAGCATGCGAGCCTCCGATATCCGAACCGGCGCAGCCGCCGGCCCGGAGGAATTGCGTCGAGCGCAGCAAGGCCATTCACCCCTGCTGGGCCCATTCTGCGGCAAGCCAGCGCAGCCGGCCGCCATCGGACACGATGTGGCCAAGCCCCGGGAATGGCATGTGTGTTGCGGCGATCAATGCTTCTCCTCGGCCGCGCGCGGGAAGAAGCGGGCGCGCATCGCGCGGGCCGCCGCCGGATCCTGCTCGAAGACGAAGCCGATATCGGTGGCGGCCGGATGGAGGGAGGGATGGAAGAGCATGTCCGAGACCATGAGCAGGCTCTTGCCGCCATCCTCGACGCGCACCCCGATATGTCCGGGCGTGTGGCCCGTCAGGTCGACGATCGAGACGCTGCGCGTGATGCTGCGCTCGCCATCGATCGCTTGCAGCTTCGGATAGAGGCGGATGAACTCCGCCGATGCATCGAAGCTGCTCTTCAGGAAGCCAGGCGCCGTCGAGCGCTTGGCCGGATCGGTCCAGTGGGCGATCTCGCGTCTGTCGACATGAATCTCGGCGTTCGGGAAATTCCGGCGCCCGCCCGCGACCAGGCCGCCGATATGGTCACGATGCATATGGGTCACGATGACCGCGTCGATGCTCTCGGGTCCGACCCCGACGGCCTCCAGGGCGGAGGGCAGCTTTCCGCTCTCCCCAAGCAAGCCGGCCGGCCCTGTATCGATCAGGATTCGCCGCTCGCCGTCCTCGATCAGGTACTGGGTGAACATCAGGCGGATGCCGCTGGGGCGGGCTGCGAACTGCGCCGCCGCCGCCGCTTCGATCTCCTGGGGCAGCCGGCCCACGAAATAGGAGAATGGCACGTCGGCAAAGCCGTCGGTCAGCGCGGTCACCGTGAACCGACCGATCGAGATCCGCGCCAGAGGCGGGCCGGCCCTGGAGGCGATCGGCTGCGCCTGCGCCAGCGCGCCGCCGACGGACAGACCGGACGC
>NZ_JBFTZN010000148.1:0-28126 GCF_056406775.1 Allobosea sp. P1_A7 | reverse complement strand
ATCGTCGACTGCCCCGATCCCAGCGCGCTACCATCGGACCACCCAGCCGCTTCCATGGCGCGTCTTGCAGGCAGCGGTGCCGCCTTCATCTGTTTCGCCGGGCGTTGCCTGCCTCCCGTAACGGATCCGAATCAATTGCAGGATGCCGTTTCTGCTGGCCGGTGACCCCGGATCCAAACAAGAAAGGCGGGTCGGCATGACTGCCGATCCGCCTCGCTGAAAGTATTGGATCTCCGACGCTGCAGCTTCGTGCGGCGTCGCGATTCCCGATCCGATCAGGTGTTCATCGAGTCGAAGAACTCGGAGTTCTGCTTGGTCTGCCGCAGCTTGTCGATCAGGAACTCGATCGCATCCTGCGGTCCCATTGGATTCAGGATGCGGCGCAGCACATAGGTCTTCTGCAGCACATCCTTCGGCGTGATCAGCTCTTCCTTGCGGGTGCCCGACTTCAGGATGTCGATCGCCGGGAAGATGCGCTTGTCGGCCACCTTGCGGTCAAGCACGATTTCCGAGTTACCGGTGCCCTTGAACTCTTCGAAGATGACTTCGTCCATGCGGCTGCCGGTATCGATCAACGCAGTCGCGACGATGGTCAGCGAGCCGCCTTCCTCGATATTGCGGGCCGCGCCGAAGAAGCGCTTCGGCCGCTGCAGCGCGTTGGCATCGACACCACCGGTCAGCACCTTGCCGGAAGAGGGGACCACGGTGTTGTAGGCACGGCCGAGGCGCGTAATCGAGTCGAGCAGGATCACGACATCGCGGCCATGCTCCACCAGGCGCTTGGCCTTCTCGATGACCATCTCCGCGACCTGGACGTGGCGCGTGGCCGGCTCGTCGAAGGTCGAGGACACAACCTCACCCTTCACCGAACGCTGCATGTCGGTGACTTCCTCGGGCCGCTCGTCGATCAGCAGCACGATCAGATAGCACTCGGGATGATTGTTGGTGATCGACTGCGCGATGTTCTGCAGCAGAACCGTCTTACCGGTGCGCGGCGGCGCCACGATCAGGGCGCGCTGGCCTTTGCCGATCGGAGCGACGATGTCGATGACGCGGGGCGAGAAGTCCTTCTTGGTCGGATCCTGAACTTCCAGCCGCAGACGCTCGTCCGGATACAGCGGCGTCAGGTTGTCGAAATGGATCTTGTGCCGGATCTTCTCCGGGTCCTCAAAATTGATCGTGTTGACCTTGAGCAGCGCRAAATAGCGCTCGCCATCCTTGGGTCCACGGATCGGCCCTTCAACCGTATCACCCGTGCGCAGGCCGAACTTGCGGATCTGCGACGGCGAAACGTAGATGTCGTCGGGACCCGGCAGATAGTTCGAGTCGGAGGAGCGCAGGAAGCCGAACCCGTCCTGCAGCACCTCGACCACGCCCTCGCCGAGAATCTCGGTTTCCTTGGCGGCCAACTGCTWGAGGATGGCGAACATCAGCTCCTGCTTGCGCATCGTGCTGGCGTTCTCGACCTCCATGCCTTCGGCGAAGGCAAGAAGCTCGGTCGGCGATTTGACCTTGAGTTCGTGAAGCTTGATTTCCCGCATGGGGCACCCGGATCGTAAACGCCCCCACACGAATGGCGGAGGTCAGGGACTCAGTGGAGGGCTCGACAGGGCCTGGAAGGACCAGTGCGCAGGGGATGCGCACCATGAGCGTCTGCACCGGCAGCCAGCTCACGAACCATCGACAACAGGGAGGACGCAAAAAGTCGCGTTGCGCTTGATAGCTGGTTTCCCGTGGACTCTCAAGCCGGAAACGTCGGCGTCGCTCAGAACGGTTTGACGACGACCAGGATCACGATTCCGACCATCAGCAGTGCCGGCACTTCGTTGATGATCCGGTAATAGCGCGCCGACTTGTCGTTGCGATCTTCGGCAAAGGCCCTGACCCGTCCGACCAAGATGCCATGGATGGCGGAGAGGATGACCACGAGCAGAATCTTGCCGTGCAGCCAGCCACCCTTGAAGCCATAGATCGCCCAGGCGAGGTACAGACCCAGCACCCAGGTCACGATCATCGCCGGATTGATGATGCCCTTGAGGAGCCGGCGTTCCATGATCTTGAAGGTTTCGGACTGCACCGAGCCGGTCTGCGCCTCCGCGTGATAAACCATCAGCCTGGGCAAATAGAGCATGCCGGCCATCCAGGAGATGACCGCCATCACGTGAAAAGCCTTGATCCAGTCGATCAGCATCACTGCATCCTCATCATGACCTGACGGCCGCAATCAAGCGTTCGACATGAGCGATCGGCGTATCCGGCAGGATGCCATGCCCGAGATTGAAGACGAAGGGACCGGCGCCGAAGGAGGTACGGATCGCGGCGACCTCCCGTTCCAGCTCGGTACCACCTGCCCGGAGAAGTTGCGGGTCAAGGTGACCCTGGATCGGCGCCAGCGACTGGATCTGCGTCCGCGCAAATTCGCGATCGATGTCCGTCTCGAGCCCRACAGCATCAACCCCGGTCGCTTTGACATAGCTCGGAATCAGGCGGCCGGCCCCCCGGGGAAAGCCGATGACCTTTGCCTTGGGATGACGCGCCCGCACTCCGTCGACGATCCGCTTGGTCGGCGCAATGCACCAACGCATGAAATCATCTTCGCCAAGCGAGCCAGCCCAGCTGTCGAAAATCTGCACCGCATCGACGCCGCCATCGAGCTGAGCGTTGAGATGAGCGATGGACGCCATCACGATCCGGTCGATCAGCCGGGCRAATAGCTCCGGGTCTCGTGTGAAGAGTTCCTTCGCGGGACCCTGATCCGGCGTGCCCCGCCCAGCCACCATGTAGGTCGCGACCGTCCAAGGCGCCCCGCAGAAGCCGATGAAGGCGGTGTTGCCTGGCAGGGCAGCCTTGACCTTGCCAACCGTTTCGTAGACCGGCGCCAGCACGTCCTGGTCGATCTCCTCGTGGATCTCGCCTAGCCTCTTCGCATCGCCCACGGGCTCCAACCGCGGACCTTCGCCCTGGACGAACCAGAGCTTCTGGCCAAGCGCATGCGGCACGACGAGGATGTCGCAGAACAGGATCGCTGCATCGAAACCGAAACGGCGGATTGG
The DNA here is from genome assembly GCF_056406775.1 of Allobosea sp. P1_A7. Lineage (NCBI taxonomy): Bacteria > Pseudomonadati > Pseudomonadota > Alphaproteobacteria > Hyphomicrobiales > Alloboseaceae > Allobosea > Allobosea sp. P1_A7. The sequence continues at coordinate 25,073 of NZ_JBFTZN010000148.1, read as the reverse complement.
CTGAAGGGTCACTTCGGTAGCAAAGGCGGGATTGTAGCAGAGCTCGAGAAAGCCACCTGCCTTGGCCCGGACCTCGCGGTACTCCGGCAGATAGCGTYCGGCCTGGCGCATCAGCCAGATCGGCGGCCTTGCCATCACCTCGCCCGAAAGGCTCCGCAGGAAAACCGGATCTTCGTTCGCCATGCCCACTCCGGTCAGCCGTTCAGGTCTGAATCTTAAAAGAATCTTAGAGAGATATTCTTTTGTTTTGACTCTTGGTCAGGGGCAAATAGCCCGGCCCAACTTTGTCCACAACCGGTCCACAGGGCGAGCCGATGTCGCAGGGTGGAATCGCCCGGGGAGTGGGGCGCCTTAACTGATTAGTAAGAAATCAGAATCGCGGCCGGGGCTGCCGATCGTTAAAATGATTCACGTGAAACATCGCTCCACGTGTCCCCAGGGACCAGCCTGTTGATGGAAAGAGGGAGTTATACAGTCGCGGTCCCGCGCTCCGCTCGGATGTACGGTTGTCCACAGCAGTCCCCATGACCAGCGTGACCCCTCATCGCGGTCAGCGCTGGGGGTCCCGGTCCAGGACGACAATTTGCATTGCGGATATGGCGCGCTAGAGGTTGCAACTTCGTTAAGCCCCGGGAGCCCACGTGGCGCGCAACTATTTTCATTTGCATCTGGTGTCCGATGCCACCGGCGAGACCCTGATTGCGGTCAGCCGGGCCGCCGCCGCCCAATATGAATCGGTCTCGGCCATCGAGCATGTCTATCCGCTGGTCCGCTCCGAGGCGCAGCTTGCCCGGGTCCTGGCGGAGATCGAATCCTCGCCGGGGGTCGTGCTCTACACGCTCGTCGAAGCGGAATGGGCCGAGCGGCTCGAGAAATTCTGCCAGGAACTCGGCTGCCCCTGTCTGTCGGTGCTGAACCCGGTGCTGTCCCTGTTCCAGTCTTATCTCGGCCAGGCGGGGTCGCCGCGGCCGGGCGCGCAGCATGTCCTCAACGCCGAATATTTCCGCCGCATCGACGCGATGAACTACACGCTGATGCATGATGACGGGCAGCTTGGAGGCGATCTGGAAAGCGCGGATATCATCCTCGTCGGCATCAGCCGCACCTCGAAGACACCGACCAGCATCTATCTCGCCAATCGCGGTATCAAGACCGCCAACGTACCGCTGGTCCCCCATGTGCCTTTGCCGGTCGAACTTGAGCGGCTGAGAAAGCCGTTGATCGTCGGGCTGGTCGCCAGCGCCGAGCGCATCGTCCAGATTCGACAGAACCGGTTGCTCTCGATGAAGGCGGATGATGAGACGCCCTATGTCGACCCTACAGCCGTGGCCGACGAGATCGCGCAGTCGCGCAAGCTTTGCGCCCGCAGGGGCTGGCCGGTGATCGATGTCACCCGGCGCTCGATCGAGGAGACGGCGGCAGCGATCCTCGACCTGCTGCGCGACCATCGCATGAAGTTCATCGCGACATGACGAAGAGGCCCTCTCTCTGGCGTGCAGCGGCGCCGCTGCTGCTTGCTTCCGGCAGTACGACCCGGGCTGGGATGCTGCGCGCAGCCGGGATCCCGGTGGACACCCTGAAGCCCGACATCGACGAGCGAGCCGCCGAGGCGCCGCTCCTCGCACAGGGTGTCGAAGGCGAGGCGATCGCGGCCGCGCTTGCCTGCGCGAAGGCGCTGCATGTCTCCGTGATGAAGCCCGGCCGCTTCGTGCTCGGCGCCGACCAGACGTTGACCTGCGAGGGCCAGATCTTTCACAAGCCCGAGAATCTCCCTGGCGCCGCCGCGCAGATCGCGACATTGGCTGGGCGCACGCATGAGCTTCATTCCGCCTTTGTGCTGGCGCGCGACGGCGAGATCCTGGCTGAAGGCGGGCAGACCGCACGACTGACGATGCGGCGGCTCGAGCTCGATTTCATCGCGACCTATGTCGAACTTGCTGGCCCGGCGATCCTGACCAGCGTTGGCGGCTACCAGCTCGAGGGCCTTGGTTCCCAGCTCTTCGCTGCCGTCGAGGGCGACCATTTCACCATTCTCGGCCTCCCGCTCCTTGCCGTACTCGAGGCCCTGCGCGAGCAGGGCGCTCTCGTCGATTGATCCGGACATCTGAATTCCATGACCCGTCGCTGTTTCGTCATCGGTCACCCGATCGCCCATTCACGCTCGCCGCTCATTCACGGCAGCTGGATCGCCGAGCATGGGCTCGATGGATCCTATGAACGCATCGATGTCGCACCGGCTGCACTCTCGTCGTTCATGGCCCGGGTGCGGAGCGGCGAATTCGTGGGCGGCAACGTCACAGTTCCCCACAAGGAGGCGTCGCTGCTGCTGGTCGATGAACTCAGCCCCGTCGCCCGCGCGATGGGTGCGGTGAATACGATCTGGCGTGACGATGGTCGCCTGTTCGGCGACAACACCGATGCTGCCGGCTTCCTCGCCCATCTCGACGCCAGCGTTCCCGGCTGGAGCGAGCGGGTCGCAACGGCTCTCATTCTTGGCTCGGGCGGCGCGGCGCGGGCGATCGGTTTTGGACTGAAGGCGCGCGGCCTCGAGCGGATCATCCTCGTCAACCGCAGCGCGGACCGAGCCATGGAACTTGCCCGGGCACTTGGAGCTCCGGTCGAGGCGCGGGACTGGTCAAGGCGTCATGAGCTGGTCGAATCGGCCGATCTGATCGTCAACACGACGGCGCTTGGGATGAACGGCAAGCCGCCGCTCGATCTCGATCTCACCAGGCTCCGCCCCGGCACGATCGTTGACGACATCGTGTACGTGCCGTTGCGGACGCCCCTGCTCGAAGAGGCGGAACGTCGCGGCGGTGTTCCGGTCGATGGCCTCGGCATGCTGCTGCATCAGGCCGCCCCCGGTTTCGCGCGCTGGTTCGGTGTGACCCCGAAGGTCACGCCGGCGCTGCGGGCCCGGCTCGAAGCCGATATCCTGGGCGCCTGATTCGCTGGGTGCCGCATGACCTTCATCCTGGGACTGACCGGCTCGATCGGCATGGGAAAGTCGACCACCTCGGAGATGTTCCGGGCCCACGGCGTGCCTGTCCATGATGCCGATGCCACCGTCCATGCGCTCTACCGGGGCAGGGCGGTCGCACCGATCGCGGCAGCCTTTCCGGAGACTGTAGTAAATGGGGCCGTGGATCGTGCCCGACTCTCCTCGATGGTTGTGGGCAAGCCCGAAGCCCTGCGCGCGCTGGAGGCGATCATTCATCCTCTGGTGCGGGAGGAGGAGATCGCTTTCATCAAGAACTGCATTGCAGCGGGGAGCGATATCGGGGTCCTCGATGTGCCGCTCCTGCTWGAGGTTGGAGGAGGGTATCGCTGTGACGCCGTCGTCGTGATCACGGCATCAGCCGAAGTGCAGCGCGCCCGCGTTTTGGCGCGTCCGGAGATGACGGCGGAGAAGCTGGACGCGATCCTTGCGCGCCAGATGCCGGATGCCGAGAAGCGCCGGCACGCTCACTTCCTGGTGGACACCTCGCATGGCTTGCTGGTGGCACAGAGGCAGGTCCGCTCTATCCTCCAGGCATTGGCCGGCCGTCCTGGCCGGAGCCGGCAAGAAAAGGCGTCCAGGCATGCGTGAGATCGTTCTCGATACCGAGACGACCGGCGTCGAAGCCAATGGCGGCGATCGCGTCGTTGAAATCGGCTGCGTCGAACTGGTCAATCACTGCCCATCCGGCCGTACCTTCCATCAATACATCAACCCCGAGCGGGCGATGGCGGAAGGCGCCTTCAAGGTCCACGGACTGTCCGATGCCTTCCTGGCGGACAAGCCCGTCTTCGCGGCCATTGCCGAGGAGTTTGCAGCCTTCATCGATGGCGCGCGGCTCGTCATCCACAACGCGTCCTTCGACGTCGGCTTCCTGAACATGGAGATGAAGCGTGTCGGCCGTGGCCCGATCGATCCATCGCTGGTCGTCGATACGCTGGCGATGGCGCGACGCAAGCATCCCGGAGCCTCGAACAGTCTCGATGCGCTCTGCCAGCGCTACGGCATCGACAATACGAGGCGCACCCAGCACGGCGCGCTGCTCGATTCGGAGATTCTCGCCGAGGTCTATATCGAGCTGATCGGAGGCAAACAGGCCGATCTCGGACTTGGCGTGGTCAGCGCTTCCGGTCCCGGCAACGGTCTCGCCGATCTTTCCGAGCGGCCGCAGCGCCAGCGCCCGCTCGCCCCCTGCCTCGACGAGGCGGCAATGGCCGCTCATGAGAGCTTCATCCTGACCCTGAAGACACCGCTCTGGAGCGGCTATCTCGGTCTGGCCAAGGAAAGCTGAGCCGCTTGTGGCGGCTCAGCTTCGGGTCGGTCAGCCGCGGCTACGATCGGCGCGCCGGGACATCATGTTGAGACCCTCGATCAGCGCCGAGAAGGCCATGGCGGCGTAGATGTAGCCCTTCGGGATATGGGCGCCGAAACCCTCGCCGATCAGCGTGGCGCCGATCATCAGCAGGAAGCCGAGGGCCAGCATCACGATCGTCGGGTTCTTTTCGATGAACTTCGCCAGCGGGTCGGCGGCCAGCAGCATCACCAGCACGGCGACGATCACCGCAATCATCATCACCGGGACATGCTCGGTCATGCCGACGGCCGTGATGATGCTGTCGATCGAGAAGACCAGATCGAGCAGCAGGATCTGGAAGATCGCAGCGCCGAAGGTCACGGTTGCCGCACGGCCGCCGTCGAACACATCGGGCCCGTGATTGACGTCGACCTTGTGATGGATTTCGGTCGTCGCCTTCCAGACCAGAAAAAGGCCGCCGGCGATCAGGATGAAATCGCGCCAGGAGAAGGCCTTGCCGAAGAGCGAGACGATCGGCTCCGTCAATTGCACGATGAAGGCGACGGTACCGAGCAGCGCGAGCCGCATGAACAGGGCAAGCCCGATGCCGATCTTGCGGCCGAGCGAACGTTGCTCCTCAGGCAGCTTGTTGGTCAGGATCGAGATGAAGATCAGATTGTCGATGCCGAGGACAACCTCCATGGCGATCAGTGCCCCGAGAGCCGCCCATACGGCGGGGTCGGCAGCAAGCGTCATCAGATGGTCCATCGGGTCTCCACATAGCAAAATGCGGACGCCGGATTGGCGCCCGCTTCAATGAATGTGGGAGATGGAGTTTGCCTTGCCGATGCGCAAGGCGTTGCGAAACGCGCGCGATTATTGATTGAAATGCAAGAAAGGGCCCGCGAGGGCCCTTTCGATATCGTCGGCTTGCGGAGGCGGCAGGCTCGCTCAGGCGTTGGGCGCCTGTGGCTGCTGGGCCTGAAGCTCCTGCATGCGCTGTTGATACAGCATCGCGAAATCGATCTGCGGAACATAGAAAGGCGGGAAGCCGCCGGTCTGGACCGCGTCCGCGATGATCTGGCGGGCGAACGGGAACAGCAGCCGCGCGCAGTCGATTACCAGAACGGGGTGAATATGCTCCTGCGGGATGTTCAGCAGCCGGAACACGCCGGCATAGCTGAGATCGAACGCAAACAGCGTCTCGTTGTTCAGGACGGCCTTGCCCTCGAGCTGGAGCACGGTCTCGTAATCGGTCTCCGACAGCGCGGTGGTCGAGACATTGACCTGCAGGGACATCTGCGGGCCCTGCTCGTTCTGCTGGCCGAGCGCGCGGGGCGCCTTCGGATTCTCGAAGGAGAAGTCCTTGGTGTACTGGATCAGGGCATTCATGCTCGGCTGAGCGTTCGCCTCGCTCGCGCCGTTGCCGTTGGGGATGTCGTTGGCCATCGGTCCCATCATCGTCTGGCAGGCTTTAATCGGGAAATCCCACGCCTTGCCGGCGCCCGGGACTGCGCACCGCTCCCCGGTGCAATGCTTGCGTCGGCTATCATGGAGCTTCCTCAGGCACAAGAAGCCGCCTTCACAAGCTCGGGGGTGGATGTTACGAGCCTTGATCACCATATCGCATGCGGCGGCCGGCCGACCGCCGCCGTTGATGCGAGGCGGTCACTGGGGTTCCGGATCAGCGTTCGATGCAAAATTCCTTCGACATGACGACTTTGGTCTTCCTGGCTCTGGCCGTTTTCGTCGCCTGGAAGCTTCGCTCCGTGCTTGGCCAGAAGACCGGCAGCGAGCAGCCGCCTAAGGATCCCTTCGCGCGGCGTGAGACGCCGCCGATGCGACCTGATCAGGCCGGCGCTCCCGAGGCCAAGCGCGACAATGTCATTCGCCTGCCGGGCGCAGCCAATGATCCCGCTGCGACAGCCGTTCCTGCGGCCGAGCGCTGGAAGGACATTGCGCCTGCGGATTCGCCGATCATTGCCGGCATCGAGGCCATCGTTCGCCAGGAGCAGGATTTCGACCCGAAGGGTTTCCTGCAGGGTGCGAAATCCGCTTACGAGACAATCGTCACCGCCTTTGCCCGCGGCGACCGCAAGGTCCTGAAGGGCCTCCTCGCCAAGGAAGTCTATGATGGCTTTGAGCAGGCGATTACCGACCGCGAGAAGCGCGGCGAGAAGGCGGAATCCTCCTTCGTCTCGATCGACAAGGCCGAGATCACCGCCGTCGACGTCAAGGGCAAGACCGCTCAGGTGACGATCGCATTCGTTTCGCAGCTGATCAGTGTTGTCCGTGATGCACAGGGCGTCGTGGTCGACGGCAGCGCCGAGGCGGTTTCGGAGGTCAACGATATCTGGACCTTCTCGCGTCAGCTCGGCAGCCGCGACCCGAATTGGCTTTTGGTCGCGACCGAAGCCGGCGCGTGACCCGTGGCCTCGGGCGCATTGCGCTGGTGGCCGCCATGTTGTCCGCTGCAATGACACAAGCGCCCGCCGGTCCGAGCTTGCCGCCCGGCGCCCGCGCAGAGGTCATCTCTCCCGGCGCAATACCGGGATGGCCGGATGACGATCACCGCATTGCGCTGACGATTTTCGCAGCTGGCTGCGCTGCCGATCCCCCGCTTCGGCAAGGCGTCCCGATCCCCGCTGCGCTCACCGCTGTCTGCGCCGAAGCCGGCAGGCTGACGGCTCGCGGGCCGGTCGACCGGACGGCGGCGCGTCGCTTCTTCGAGGAGCGTTTCAGTTTCTGGCGCATCCGGCCGAGCGGCGCCGAGGGCGGCTTCATGACCGGCTATTTCGAGCCGGAGTTCGAAGGCTCGCTCACCCCCTCCGTCCAGTTCCCAACGCCGCTCTATGCCCGCCCTGCCGATCTGGTGACGCGCCTTGCAGGCGACGCTTGGCCAGGGCTGGAACCTGCCTTGTCCGCCGCCCGCCGCACTCCCCGGGGCCTAGAGCCCTATCCCGATCGGACGGCGATCGAGAGTGGCGCACTCGACGGGCAGGGCCTGGAAATCGCCTGGCTGCGCGATCCGGTCGACCGCTTCGTGTTGCAGGTGCAGGGCTCCGGCCGGGTTCGGTTGCAGGACGGCAGGGTCGTCCGGCTGGTCTATTCCGGCCGCAACGGCCACGCCTATACCTCACTCGGCCGGGTGCTCAGCGAGCGCGAGAACATCCCGCCGGCCGAGATGACTATGGACAAGCTGGTCGCTCGGTTGAAGGCCGATGCCGGTTTTGCCCGGGACCTGATCCGCCTGAACCGCTCCTTCGTCTTCTTCGCCCGCAAGGACGACTTGCCGGCCGAGTCGGGGCCGATCGGTGGTGCGGGTTTGCCCCTGACGCCGCTGCGTAGCATCGCCGTCGACCGCGCCATCTGGCCCTACGGACTGCCGGCCTGGATCGATGCGACAATTCCCACCGGCAGCGGCGACATGGAGCGGCTGTCGCGCTTGATGATTGCGCAGGATACGGGATCCGCCATCGTCGGACCGTCGCGGGTCGACCTGTTCGTCGGTTCCGGCCAGGCGGCGGGTCATCGCGCCGGGCTGGTCCGCCATTCCTTTGACTTCACGGTTCTCTGGCCGCGGGCGGAGGCGCGCTGAGGAATGCGCCGCCGTCGCGAGAAGACCCTGTCGGAGGCCGAGATTGCCCTGTGGCGGCAGGTTGCACGTTCGGTGACGCCACTGCRGGGGCGCGCCGCACCGCCGCCTGAGGAGCCTGCAGCGGCCCCGGCGCCACCTCCAACTGAGGCTGCCGCCCCTGTTCTGGTGGTTGCCGTCAAACCGGCCAGGATCACCCCGCCGCCGCTGGCGCCGCTCGAGCGCCGCCTGCGCACCCAGTTGCGTCGCGGAACCCAATCCGTCGAGGCGGTGATCGACCTGCACGGCCTGCGGCAGGATGCCGCTCATGCGGCGCTATGTGCCTTTCTGCGCCGCGAGCAGGCGCGCGGCACCAGGCTGGCGCTGGTCGTGACGGGCAAGGGCGCCGCGGGCGATGCGATTTTCGGCGAAGAGCGTGGCGTCCTGCGCCGCAGCGTGCCGCACTGGCTGCGGCTACCTGATCTGCGCCCTTTCGTCGTCGGCTTCGAGGAGGCCGAGCAGCGCCATGGCGGCGCCGGCGCGCTCTATATCCGTCTGCGCCGGCACCGTGAGAGCGGCGCGTGACACCCTTTGGCCAGCGCGTTCGGGAGCTGCGCGCAGCTCGCGGCGTGACGCTGGCCGGAATGGCCGCGGCGCTGGGCGTCACGCCGGCCTATCTCTCGGCCCTTGAGCATGGCAAGCGCGGCCAGCCGACCTTTGCGCTGATCCAGGGCGTGATCCATTTGCTCGGCGTGATCTGGGACGAGGCTGACGAACTCGTTCGTCTCGCCGAGCTCTCCCACCCCCGCATCACGGTCGATACTGCGGGACTGGCACCGGAGGCGACGCTGGTCGCCAACCGGCTTGCCCTTGAGATCGCCGAACTCGGCCCCGACGAACTCGCCGCGCTGCGCGCCGTGCTTGACCAGGCCAGTCGCCGGCGCGGCCGTGCTTGACCGCATCGGGTCCTGATGCGAAACGCCCATCATTCGTCCCATCCTCGCCAACCCACGGAACTCCTTCATGAAAAATGCCCGTTATGATGTCCTGGCGCTCGGCAACGCCATCGTCGATGTCATCGCTCGCGCGGAAGAGGATTTTCTGGTCGCGCATGAGCTGACCAAGGGCGCGATGATGCTGATCGACGAGCCCCGTGCCGAGACGCTCTACGCGGCGATGGGCCCGGCCAAGGTCATCTCGGGTGGTTCCGCCGCCAACACCATCGCGGGCCTTGCCTCCTTTGGCGGCAAGGGCGCCTTCATCGGCAAGGTGAAGCAGGACGAGCTCGGCAAGCTCTACCGGCATGACCTGACCTCGCAGGGCGTCAGCTTCGATACGGCTTTCGCGGCCGATGGTCCGGCGACCGCCCGTTCCTTCATCTTCGTCACGCCTGATGGCGAGCGCACGATGAACACCTATCTCGGCGCCTGCCAGGGCCTCACTGTCGCGGATGTCGACAAGGATACGGTCCAGAACGCCGACATCATCTATCTCGAGGGCTATCTCTGGGATCCGCCGGCGGCCAAGGAAGCCTTCCGCAAGGCCTCGGAGTTTGCCCATGCAGCTGGCGGCCGTGTCGCGATCACCCTGTCGGATTCCTTCTGCGTGGATCGTTATCGCGACGAGTTCCTCGGGCTGATCCGCAACCGGCTGGTCGATATCGTCTTCGCCAATGAGCACGAGCTGAAGAGCCTCTACCAGACCGGCGATTTCGACAGCGCGCTCGCTGCGTTGCGCGCGGAGAATATCATTGCGGCGGTGACGCGCTCGGAGAAGGGCGCTCTGGCGGTGACGCCTGACGGCATCGTCGCCGAACCGGTCTTCCCGGTGGAGCGCATCGTCGATTCAACCGGCGCGGGCGACCTCTTCGCCGCGGGCTTCCTCTTCGGCCTGACCTCGGGCCGCGAGGTGCGGGACTCGCTGCGGCTCGGCGCGCTGGCCGCCGCCGAGATCATCAGCCATGTCGGTGCAAGGCCGGATGTGAACCTGAAGGTGCTGGCGGGCGATAACGGCTTGCTGTGACCTGATCGGGTTTCAGGTTCGGCGTGTCATGGTCGGGCGGGTCTCGATCATGGCACGCCTTTTCACGAGCCGCGTCGCAAGACGCGGCGGCCCGGCAGTGCAGCCGCGCACGACGATTCAGTACAGCGTCGCCTTCACGCGCTCCGGCAGCGCCTTGTCATAGGCAGCACCGTCAAAGGTCTCGATCGCCTCGTTCCGCGCAGTGATGTCACGCAGGATCTGTCCGGCGCTTGGCAACTCACGCCTGTCGGCATGTTTGGCCGGGTTCCAAAGGTCGGCCCGGACCACGGCGCGCGAGCACTGGAAGTAGACTTGTTCCACATCGACCACGATCACGCAGGCCGGCAGCTTTCCCGCCATCTCGAAGCGCGCGCAGAGCTCGGGGTCGGTCGAAAGCGTCGCTGTGCCGTTCACCCGCAGGGTTTCGCCGTATCCGGGGACCAGGAAGAGCATTCCGATTCTCGGATCGAACAGAATATTTCTTAATGAATCCAGACGGTTATTGCCTTTTCTGTCTGGAATCAGGAGCGTTTTCGCGTCCCGGACCGTGACAAAGCCCGGCAGATCCCCGCGCGGCGAACAATCCAGGCCCTCCGGACCGTTGGTCGCGAGCATCATGAAGGGCGAGGCGGCGATCAGCGCAGCATAGTTCTCGTCGACATGGTCGATCTCCTTGGCGACCGAGGCGGGCGCGACGGGGTTCGGATACCGGGCGGCGAGCGTCTCGAGCGAAGTGATGCTGTGGTCGGTCATGCCGATCTCCAAGAACCAAATCGTGAGATGCGGGGCGCCTGTGGTCTGGCGATGAAGCCGGAGCTTACTCGCTGGCGGGCTGCTTCTCGCGGGCCTTCTCGGCGTCGCGGGCAGCCTTGAGCTTCTCGGTCAGATCCTCGCCCGTCTCCTGGTCGACGACCTTCATCGAGAGGCGGATCTTGCCGCGCTCATCCTGGCCGAGGAACTTGACCTTGACCTTGTCGCCTTCCTTGACGACGTCCGAGACCTTCTGGACACGCTGGGCGGCCAGTTCGGAAATGTGAACGAGGCCGTCCTTGGCGCCGAAGAAGTTCACGAAGGCGCCGAACTCCATGATCTTCACCACGGTGCCGTCATAGATCATGCCCGGCTCGGCTTCCGAGACGATCGACTTGATCCACTTGATCGCGGCTTCGATCGACTTGCCGTCGGCCGAGGCGATCTTGATGGTGCCGTCGTCCTCGATGTTCACCTTGGCGCCGGTCTTCTCGACGATCTCGCGGATGACCTTGCCGCCCGAACCGATGACTTCGCGGATCTTGTCGACCGGGATCTTCATCGTCTCGATGCGCGGGGCATATTCGCCGAGCTGGGCGCGCGAGGTGGAGAGCGCCTTGGACATCTCGCCGAGGATGTGGTCACGACCGCCCTTGGCCTGGCCAAGCGCGACCTGCATGATCTCCTCGGTGATGCCGGCGATCTTGATGTCCATCTGCAGCGAGGTGATGCCCGCAGCGGTACCGGCCACTTTGAAGTCCATGTCGCCGAGATGATCCTCGTCGCCGAGGATGTCGGAGAGCACCGCGAAGCGCTCACCTTCCAGGATCAGGCCCATGGCGATGCCCGCAACCGGAGCCTTCAGCGGCACGCCGGCATCCATCAGCGCCAGCGAGGTGCCGCAGACGGTGGCCATCGAGGAGGAGCCGTTCGACTCGGTGATCTCCGAGACGACGCGGATCGTGTAGGGGAACTCGCCCTTGGCCGGCAGCATCGGACGGATCGCGCGCCAGGCGAGCTTGCCATGGCCGATCTCGCGGCGGCCGGGCGAACCCATCCGGCCGGTCTCGCCGACGGAGTAGGGAGGGAAGTTGTAGTGCAGCAGGAAGGTTTCCTTGTAGGTGCCTTCCAGCGAGTCGATGAACTGCTCGTCGTCGCCGGTGCCGAGCGTGGTCACGACCAGCGCCTGGGTTTCGCCGCGAGTGAACAGCGACGAGCCGTGGGTGCGCGGCAGGATGCCAGCTTCCGCCACGATCTTGCGGACCGTCTTGACGTCGCGACCGTCGATGCGGATGCCGTCGTCGAGGATGTTCCAGCGCACGATCTTGGCCTGGGCTTCCTTGAACTGGCCGGCGACCTGTTCCTTGGTGAAGGTCTTCACGCCATCCGGCTCGGCCGAGACCAGCGCCTCGACGACCTTCGCCTTGACGGCGTCGACAGCCTTATAGCGCTCGGCCTTGGCGGTGATCTTGTAGGCGACGCGGAGCTCGGCTTCGCCAACCTTGAGCACGGCGTCGAGGATCGCCGACTGGTCGGCCGGCTGGTAGTCGCGCGGCTCCTTGGCGGCCTTTTCAGCCAGACGGATGATGGCGTCGATCACCGGCTGGAAATGCTTGTGGCCGAACATCACGGCGCCGAGCATGATCTCTTCGGAGAGTTCCTTGGCTTCCGACTCGACCATCAGGACGGCGTCCTGGGTACCGGCGACGACGAGGTCGAGGCCCGATTCCTTGATCTCGTCGACCAGCGGGTTGAGCTTGTAGGCACCGTCGAAATAACCGACGCGGGCGGCGCCGACCGGGCCCATGAAGGGCACGCCGGACAGGGTCAGTGCGGCCGAAGCTGCGACCATCGCAACGATGTCGGGGTCGTTCTCCAGGTCATGCTGGAGCACGGTGCAGACCACCTGGGTGTCGTTCTTGTAGCCGTCGGCGAAAAGCGGGCGGATCGGCCGGTCGATCAGGCGGGAGACCAGGGTCTCCTTCTCGCTCGGGCGGCCTTCGCGCTTGAAGTAGCCGCCCGGGATGCGGCCGGCCGCGAAGGTCTTTTCCTGGTAGTTCACGGTCAGCGGGAAGAAGTCGAAGCCCGGCTTCGGCTCCTTGGCCGAGACGACGGTGGCGAGCACGACGGTCTCACCATAGGTGGCGAGCACGGCGCCGTCGGCCTGGCGGGCGACCTTGCCGGTTTCGAGCACGAGCTTGCGCCCGCCCCAGATCAGCTCTTCGGTTTGGATGTCGAACATGGTTCTCTTTCGGATCGGATGTGGCACACGTCCGGACGTCTCAAGCCCATGGGCAAGACGGCGGAAAGCTCGGGAGACGGTGAGCATTGCGCCCGAGCGCTCGGCGATCCTGCCATGGACGTCGGGGCGTCCGGCGGAGGCCTGCGGCTAAGCCACCCATGCGGCCGCCGCGTTGGAGTCAGGGCGCCGCACCATTGCGGCCAGACCCTGGAGTAGGAGCATCATGTCGCCCGAAAGATGGTTCCCACCTTTCGGCATCATGCTCTGGAAAAACCGCCCGGAACCGATCGGTGCCGGGCGGGAAGCTCTTGCGATCGATCAGCGGCGGATGCCGAGCTTCTCGATCAGCGTCCTGTAGCGCGCTTCGCTCTTGCCCTTGAGATAGTCGAGCAACGAACGGCGCTGCGAAACCAGCTTCAGCAGGCCGCGACGCGAGTGGTTGTCCTTGACATGCGACTTGAAGTGACCGGTCAGGTTGTTGATGCGCTCCGTCAGGATCGCGACCTGGACCTCCGGCGAACCGGTGTCATTCGGCTTGGTGGCATGTTCCTTCACGAGCGCGGTCTTGCGCTCCGGCGTAATCGACATCGTGTGATCCTTCAGTTGGATGTTGATCTGGCGGGCCAGGCCGGGATGTCGTCCAGCAAGGTCCGGAACCCGCAATCCACCTCATCACGGAGGAGATGCGCAGCCAGCCGCAAGGCCGGTTGGCGCGGGATATACACGAATCTGGGTAAAACGCTAGCGCGGCGACGAGGCAGGCCGGGGCAGACCGTGGTCGTAGCGCCTCTGCGCTTCCTCGACCTCGCCGATATGGGTCTCAGCCCAGCGCGTCAATCCGTGCACGGTTGCTGCAAGCGTGCGGCCGAGTTCGGTCAGCGAATACTCGACAGTTACGGGCACGGTGGGGAAGGCCTCGCGGCTGATCAACCCATCGCGCTCCAGGCTCCGCAATGTCTGCGAGAGCATCTTCTGCGAGATGTTGTCGATGCGTCGGCGCAGCTCGTTAAAGCGCAACGTCCCCTCTCCGAGCAGGATCAGGATCAGCACTGCCCATTTATCGCCGATGCGGTCGAGGACCTGGCGGGTCGGGCATTGGGCGTTGAAGGCGTCCGGGCGTTGCAGCATCGTGGTTTCCCTCAGGTGACCATGTCGCGTGAAAGTGCCTTCTTTACGAGGCTCCACGCTGCCTCCATCTAGTATCGTACAGGATGTTGGTTCCTGAAAGATACTAGCTAAAGGCAAATCTCATGAAAATCGCTCTCATCGGCGCTACCGGCTTCATCGGCTCGCGCCTGCTGGCCGAGCTGTCCGTCCGCGGACACGCGGTTTCGGCGATCACCCGCAACCCCGGAAAGGTCGCAGCGGCGACTGGTGTGACACCGTTGAAAGGCGACGTCTTCGATCGCGACGGGCTGGCCAGCGTGCTCGCTGGCCATGACGCGGTGATCAGTGCCGTGCATTTCACCGCGAGCGACCCGGCGGTTCTGCTGGCCGCCGTCAAGCAGTCCGGCGTGAAGCGCTATCTCGTCGTCGGTGGCGCGGGCAGTCTCGAGGTCGCGCCAGGCAAGCAGCTGTTCGACACGCCGGAGTTCCCGGCGATCTATCTGGCAGAGGCGAAGAAGGGCGGCGCCTTCCTCGAGCTGCTCAAGGGTGAGAGCCAACTGGACTGGACGTTCCTGTCCCCCTCGGCGCTGATCCAGCCCGGCCAGCGCACCGGCAAGTTCCGCCTCGGCAGGGATCAGCTTCTGGTCGATGCGCAGGGCAAGAGCGCGATTTCGGCCGAGGACTACGCGATCGCATTGGTCGACGAACTGGAGAAGCCTGCCCACTCGCGCCAGCGCTTCACTGTCGGTTACTGAACCATCGCGAGCAATTCAGGCTTTCTGGTAGCGGCGGCCGCCGAGATGCAGGCCGCCGCCAGGCTCCGGCATGATGTCGGACCCGGCTAGGCCCGAGTTGTTCGATGCCGCCTCGGCGGGCTTCAGGGTGGGCTATGAAAGCCCGTCGCAGTTCAGCTGGAAGTACAAGTCGCCTGTTCGGAGCACCGCCCCTGCGTGACGCTGCACGCTTGCGCGCCACGCAGTTCAGTCTCGTCCCGGCCTGAAGCACCGGCCCGAAAAGTGGATTGCGGCTTTCGGAAAGGCCGACGCAAACCCAGGGGGTTGAATCATGGGATTGGATACGGGATCCGACCCCATGGATTAGAGATTGAAGACCCGGTGCGGCACCAGCTCGCCATTGCTGATCGAGCCAGTGGCGATGAGCACGCCGCCGCTGGTCGCATAGACAGCCTCGGCTTCGATCGGCGCATCGCGACCGCGCAATAGTGCGCTCTGGCCACGCTTCAGCCGCAGGGCCGCATCGCGATGGACCACGATCTCCGGAATGAGCTCAAGCGCTGCTGCGACCGGCCGGAGTGCGCCCTCGGCCTCTTCCTGGCTGCTGCGCAACGTCTCGACGGTCGTCGCCTCGGTCACCGTGAAGGGGCCGACGCGGGTGCGCCTGAGATGGGCGACATGCCCGAGGCAGCCGAGCGCAACGCCGAGATCGCGGGCGATGGCGCGTACATAGGTGCCCTTGCCACATTCGGCCTCGAACGTCGTCGTCGCGCCGTCATGGCTGACGATCGACAGCGCATCGATCTCGACCGGGCGGGGCTGCAGCACCACCTCTTCACCATCCCGGGCGAGGTCATAGGCGCGCTCGCCGGCGATCTTGATGGCCGAGTATTTGGGGGGCGTTTGCAGGATCGTGCCCGTGAAGCGCGGCAGCAGGGCCGCGATGGCGTCTTCCTGCGGGCGTAGCTCCGAGGTCGCAATCACACGGCMTTCGGTATCGTCGGTCTCGGTCTGCGAGCCCCAGGCGACGGTAAACTGATAGGCCTTCCGGCCATCCATGACGAAGGGGACTGTCTTGGTCGCCTCGCCCAGCGCGATCGGCAGCAGGCCTGAAGCGAGGGGGTCGAGCGTGCCGGCATGGCCGGCCTTCTTGGCGCTGAAGGCGCGCTTCACCACGCTGACCGCATGGGTCGAGGTCATGCCGACGGGCTTGTCGAGCACCACCCAACCATGCACGTCGCGCTTCTTCGGGCGGGGCTGCTGCGCGTGCGGAGGCGCCACTGTCTCGCTATTCGTCGTCATGATGGTCGTCTTGGTCGATCTTCAGGGGCTGGCGCARCGTGTCGCGGCGCACCGAATCGGAATCGAGCAGCGCATCGATGCGTTCGGCCTCCGAGAAGCTCTCATCCTGGCGGAAGCGGATATCGGGCGCGTATTTCAGGTTCACCCGATGGGCGATCTCGCCCCGGATATAGCGCTTGTGGCCATCGAGCGCCTTCAGGACCGGCGCGATGTCATTGCCGCCGAGCGGCATGATGTAGGCCGTCGCGAGCTTGAGATCGGGCGAGAGGCGCACCTCCGGCACGGTGATGACATGCTTCGCCAGCACGTCGTCGTGAATGTCGCCGCGGGCGAACGTCAAGGTTCTGCGAAGGAGCGGGAGCTCGTCATCGTCAGGCGGTCGGGACAAGCCCGGCCGCGACGGATCACAGCGTCCGCTTGATCTCCTCGACGCGATAGCACTCGATCACGTCGCCAGCGCGCATGTCCTGATAATTCTCGAAGGACATGCCGCATTCCTGGCCGGCAACCACTTCCTTGGCGTCGTCCTTGAAGCGCTTGAGCTGCGAGAGCTTGCCCTCGTGGACCACGACATTGTCGCGGATCAGGCGGACATTGGCGCCGCGTTCGATCGTGCCGTCGGTGACGCGGCAGCCGGCGATCTTACCGACCTTCGAGACGTTGAAGATCTCGAGGATCTGGGCATTGCCGAGCATCGTCTCGCGCAGGGTCGGAGCCAGCAGGCCCGACATCGCCGCCTTCACGTCATCCACGAGGTTGTAGATGATGTTGTAGTAGCGGATTTCGACGCCGGCCCGTTCGGCCGCCTCGCGCGCTTCCTTGTGGGCACGCACGTTGAAGCCGATCACAGCCGCGCCGGAAGCCTGGGCGAGCGTGATATCGGATTCGGTGATGCCGCCGACACCCGACTGCAGCACGCGTGCGCGCACCTCGTCGTTGCCGACCTTCTCGAGCGTGCCGACGATGGCCTCGACCGAACCCTGCACGTCGCCCTTGACGACGAGCGGGAATTCCTTGCGGCCAGCGCCTTCCTTGAGGTCGCGCATCATCTCCGCGAGCGAGCGGCCCGCTGCCGATCCACCGCCACGAGCTGCGATCCGGTCGCGCTTCTGGCGCTCACGGTAATCGGTGACCTCGCGGGCACGCGCTTCGGATTCGACCACCGCGACGCGGTCGCCGGCCTCAGGCGTGCCGTTGAATCCGAGAACCTCGACCGGCAGCGACGGGGGCGCCTCCTTGATCTGGGCACCGGTGTCTCCGATCAGGGCGCGCACCCGGCCCCATTCCGAGCCCGCCACGACGATGTCGCCGGTGCGCAGCGTGCCGCGCTGGACGAGCACGGTCGCGACCGGGCCGCGGCCACGATCGAGCTTCGCCTCGATCACGGTGCCTTCGGCAGCGCGATCGGGATTGGCCTTGAGATCGAGCAGTTCAGCCTGCAGCGAGATAGCCTCGAGAAGCTTGTCGAGGTTCTGGCCGGTCTTGGCCGAAACCTCGATTTCCAGCGTCTCGCCGCCCAGCGTCTCGACCTGGATCTCGTATTGCAGCAGCTCGGACCGCACGCGGTCCGGGTTTGCGTCGGGCTTGTCGATCTTGTTGATCGCCACGATCAGCGGAACCTTGGCCGCCTTGGCGTGGTTGATGGCCTCGACCGTCTGCGGCATCACGCCGTCGTCGGCCGCCACCACGAGAACGACGATATCCGTCACCTTGGCACCACGTGCACGCATCGCCGTGAAGGCGGCGTGGCCCGGGGTATCGATGAAGGTCACCTTCGAGCCGGTCGGCGTCGTCACCTGATAGGCGCCGATATGCTGGGTGATGCCACCGGCCTCGCCGGTCACGACATGGGTCTGGCGGATCGCATCGAGCAGCGAGGTCTTGCCGTGGTCGACATGGCCCATGATGGTCACGACCGGAGGACGCTGGATCAGCATCTCATCGGTGTCGGGCGTATCGAACAGGCCTTCCTCGACGTCGGATTCGGCGACGCGCTTGACGGTGTGGCCCATTTCCTCGGCCACGAGCTGAGCAGTGTCGGCGTCGATCACGTCGGTGATCTTGTGCATCGCGCCCTGCTTCATCAGCAGGCGGATGACGTCGACGCCACGCTCGGTCATGCGGTTGGCGAGTTCCTGGATGGTGATCGTCTCGGGGATGATCACCTCGCGCATCACGCGTTCCTTGGCGACGTCCGAGGCACGGTGCCCAGTCATGCGCTGGACGCGACGGCGGAAGGCTGCAACCGACCGTGTCCGCTCGTCATCACCGCCGGTAGCGGTCGAGAGCGTCAGGCGGCCACGCGGCTTCTCACCAGCCTTGGGCGTCTTCGGGGCGGGAGTCGGCRCGCCGCGATTGGCAGCGCCGGGAGCGCCGCCGGGGCGGCGGAACGCGGGCCTGGCCTCACCATCATCGGGGCGGCTGCGCGGAGCGCCGGCCGAAGGGGCCTGACGGGCCGGGCGGACGACGGCCGGCTCTGCGGGAGCGCTCGGATCACCGGCACGGGGGGGACGCGGTGCGTCGACCCGGGCAGGACGCGAGTCGAGCCGCGGCGGACGTGCACCGACGTCGCGCATCTGCGGACGTGCACCACCGAACTCGCGCGGGCCGGATGCGGGCCGTGCGGCGGGGGCATAGGTTGAAGGCTGGGACGGCTGCGCCTGCTGCTGCGGCGGAGCAGATGGAGTCGGGGCCGAGACCTGCTCACGCGGCTGCTGGGGGGCTGCCGGACGGGCGGCCTGGGCATCATCGCGCTGACGAGCGGCGACTTCGGCGCGACGCTTCTGTTCGTCTTCCTGACGACGGCGCTCTTCTTCCTCGCGCTGGCGAGCAAGGGCTGCCTCGCGCTCGGCCCGTTCGCGTTCTGCAACAAGCGCACGCTGGCGGGCTTCCTCTTCGGCCTGACGGCGCTCGTCGAGCTCACGGGCTCGGGAGTCGGAGAGGGCGCGCTGACGCGCATCCTTCTCGTCGTCGGAGAGGGTGCGCAGCAGCATGCCGCCCGGCTTCGGGGCTGCGGGAGCCGGCTGGGGCACGACCGGACGTGGGGCAGCAGGCTGCACCGCGGGTTGCGGCGCACGAGCCACCGGCGCTTCCTTGACTTCGGGCCCACCGACGCGGCGCTTGACCTCGACGACGACCTGCTTCGAGCGCCCATGCGAGAAGCTTTGCCGAACCGTGCTCTGCTCGATCGGCCGCTTCAGCGTCAGGGTCTTCGGAGGGCTGACCGTCAAAGTCTTGTCGCCCGGGTTTTTGGTATCGCTCATTCCGCTTTCGGTCCTGCCGGTTCGGTCGTGTGTTCGTCTGTCTCGTCGAAATCCGTCGGGCTTTCCGGGCCCAACGCACCGGCATCGCCCATCCGGTAACGGACGAGCCGACGCCAGCGGGAGAGGAAACCCTCGGCCGCCGGTCCCGGAGCAAGGGCCGCATGTATCACATGTGACCGCCCCAACGCCAATTCCAAATCAGCCGCCGCGAATTCCGCGACGACAGGTGTGTTTCGGACCTTCAGCCCATCCTCGGCTCGCGCTGCCGCGACCCGCTTGAGTGCCTGTCCTATCTTGCGTCGGCCATCCTCCGCGCCATCGCTGGCTTCGATGACCGCGGCGAGACGCCCCGATCCGATAGAAGCCTCGACCTTGGCAAAACCGGACGAAACCAGTCCCGCCTTATTGGCCATGGCCAGCGCCTGGACGGCGTCGCGATGCATCAAGCCATCGATCATAGCCGCAAGATCAGGCGGTATCATGACCTTGGTCTTGAGCGAGCGCTCGAAGGCCTTGCGCTTGATCGCCTCGGCGACCGTGGCCGCGCTGAGGCTCGTCCAGACGCCGCGGCCCGGAAGCTTGCGGCGCAAATCCGGCGTGAGAACCCCGTCGGGGCTGACCACGAACCGGATCAGATCCTCCGGCGCCTTGACCATGCGGGTCACGACGCAGCTGCGCTCAGGGCCGTCCTTGTGCGCGGGCCGCGCCGATTCCGGCCTTTTCATCACGCGCGCCTGACTCAGGCCTCGGCCGCTTCGCTATCGGCCTCGGGCTCCTCGGCGGGAGCTTCGACCCAGCCCGCCTTGATGCGCGCGGCCATGATGATGGCCTCTGCATCCTGGCGCGACAGGTCGAACCCGTCGAGATAGCCGGAATGGCGTGTGCTCTCGCCATCCTTGCGTTCGGTCCAGCCGACGAGATCGTCAGTCGCGCAGCCCGCCAGATCCTCGACGGACTTCACCTCGTTCTCGCCGAGCGCGACCATCATCGATGTGGTGATGCCCTCGACTTCGCGCAATGCGTCCTCGACACCCAGAGCACGACGCTTGTCGTCGAGCTCGGCTTCGACCGTCGCCAGGTATTCCTGTGCGCGCGACTGGATCTCGCCCGCCGTTTCCTCGTCGAAGCCTTCGATCGTGGCCAGTTCGGCGAGGTCGACATAAGCGACCTCCTCGACCGAACGGAAGCCTTCCGAGGCCAGCAGCTGGCCGACGGTCTCGTCGACATTCAGCGCGTTCATGAAGGTCTCGGTGCGCTGCAGGAATTCCTTCTGGCGGCGCTCCGATTCCTCGGCCTCGGTCAGGATGTCGATATCCCAGCCGGTCAGCTGCGAGGCGAGGCGAACATTCTGACCGCGGCGGCCGATGGCGAGCGAGAGCTGCTCGTCGGGAACCACGACCTCGATCTTGTCGGCCTCTTCGTCGAGCACGACCTTCGCGACTTCAGCCGGCTGCAGTGCATTGACGACAAAGGTCGCGACATCCGGCGACCACGGAATGATGTCGATCTTCTCGCCCTGCAGCTCGCCGACGACGGCCTGCACGCGCGAGCCCCTCATGCCCACGCAGGCGCCGACGGGATCGATCGAGGAATCGCGGCTGATCACCGCGATCTTGGCACGCGAGCCGGGGTCGCGGGCGACAGCCTTCACCTCGACGATGCCGTCATAGATCTCCGGCACTTCCTGGCCGAACAGCTTGGCCATGAACTGCGGATGCGTGCGCGACAGGAAGATCTGCGGGCCACGCGGCTCGCGGCGCACGTCGTAGACATAGGCGCGGGCGCGGTCGCCGACCTTGAAGGTCTCGCGCGGGATCATCTCGTCGCGACGGATAATGGCTTCACCACGGCCGAGATCGACGAAGACATTGCCGTACTCGACGCGCTTCACTGCGCCGTTGACGATCTCGCCGATGCGATCCTTGTACTCGTCATACTGCCGATCGCGCTCGGCCTCGCGCACCTTCTGTACGATGACCTGCTTGGCCGATTGAGCGGCGATGCGGCCAAAATCGAAGGGCGGCAGGGGATCGGAGATGACGTCGCCGACCTGGGCCGCCGGATTGTGGCGCTTGGCTTCGGCGAGCGTGATCTCGGTCGAGGTGTTCTCGACCTGCTCAACGACCTGCAGGTGGCGCGCCAGGCGAAGTTCGCCCGACTTGGTGTTGATCTCGGCATGAACGTCGGTCTCGGCGCCGTAGCGCGAGCGAGCGGCCTTGGCGATGGCGTCCTGCATCGCGTCGACGACGATCTGCCGATCGATCGATTTCTCGCGGGCGACGGCATCCGCGATCTGCAGCAGTTCGAGCCTGTTGGCGCTAACAGCCATGACGCTCACTCCTCTTCGTTGTCGTTCTGCGGAGCCGGCTTGGGCTGTGTGCCCGGGCGCGGTCCCAGTGATTTGCCCCTGCCCTTCTTCGGGCTGGCGATCTCGTCCGCCGGCGGCATCTCGGGCGGCAGGCCAGACTTGCCCCGCCGCAGTGATTCGGTGACCAGGGCGTCGGTCAGAACAAGCCGCGCTTCGCCAATGGCGTTCATCGGAATCGCGACGTCGCGCTCCTCCTCGGTCTTCGCATCGTCGCGCGAGAGCAGGGCCGTATCGCCCTCGACGCCACGCAGGATGCCGCGGAAGCGCTTGCGGCCGCCGACCAGCTCGTGCGTGTCGATCTTGGCAAGGTGACCGGACCAGCGCGCAAAATCGCTCGGGCGCACCAGCGGCCGGTCGATCCCCGGCGACGACACCTCGAGATGATACGCGGCCTGGATGGGATCGTCGACGTCGAGCGCCGGCGAAACCGCCTGGCTCACCGCCTCGCAACCCTCGACGGTCATCGTGCCGTCCGGGAGTTCGGCCATGATCTGCACGGTGCAACCGTTCTGGCCGGAGACGCGCACGCGCACCAGCCTGTAGCCGAGATCGATGATCGCCGGCTCGATGATGGCAGCGACACGCGCGGCCACACCGCTTTCGGTCACTACGCGCCTGTCCTGATCTGCTGCTGTCGGCTCGTTCATGTTCGGACTGCCTGCCTTCGCTCCGGCAGGGCTTGCGGCCAACAAAAAAGAGCGGGCCGGCCGGCCCGCTCTTGATCATCGGCTTACACCGAAACCAGAGCTGTTGCGTCGCTATTTAGTCCGCAACGGCCGGGCATGCAAGATCAAAGCTGCCCTGGCAGAAAGCAGGGTGTCGAAAGGAACGCCATGTAACGGCAATGGTGCTTCCATTCCGCGCCCGGCTTTATGCAATTGCGCTAACCGGCTGGTCATTCTTCTCGTCTAGCGTCGGCCAATGGTGCGTAAAGAGGTTGCGTAATGAGTTCGGTCAGCGCGCTGTTGCGTGATCTTGAAGCGACGATGTCGCGAGGCTCGGGCGATGAGCGCGTCCAGATCCTGATGCGTCTGACCGATCTCTTCGTCAGCACGGCCGCGACGATGGGCGATGACCAGATCAGCGTCTTCGACGTGGTGATCGGCAGGCTTGCCCGCGCCATTGAAACCCGCGCGCGGGTCGAATTGTCCGAGCGGCTGTCCATCGTGCCGAATGCGCCAGGCGGCGTGGTGCGCCAGCTTGCGCTCGACGAGATCGCGGTTGCGCGGCCGGTTCTGGTCGGCTCACCCGTGCTGTCCGATCAGGATCTGGTTGCGATCTCCGCCGCAAAGGGGCGCGACCATATGCTCGCGATCACCGAGCGTCCGTATCTCGCCGAGCCGGTGACGGATTTCCTGATCCTGCGGGGCGGTCGTGTCGTGACCCACGCGGTTGCGGCCAACCAATCCGCCCGCTTCTCGCGGCATGGCATGGGCGTGCTGGTGATGCGTGCGGTCCAGGATGACGGCTTGCAGGCGACGCTGGGAACCCGGAGCGACATCCCGGCAGAGCTGGTCGAGCAATTGACGCTGGCTGCGAAGAATTCGGCGCGCCGCAGGCTCGCTGCGACGTTCGAGCCGGCGATGGGCGGAGCCGTCGACCGCGCGGTCGAGCGCAGCGCCGATGCGGTCGCCGCACAAGACCAGCTTCAGGACGATCTCGGCAAATTCAGCGCTGCGCTGGCCGATATCAAGGCCTTCCATGATGAGGGCAGACTCGACGAGGCCAAGGTCGCCGAGCTCGCCGCTTCGGGCGCCATCGAACACGCCATCTGCGGCGTCGCCATCCTGGCGAGGCTCGGCCTGCAGGCGACGGAGCAGATCATCCTCGGCCCGGATCGCGACGCGGTGCTGCTCGTTGGCCGGGGGCTTGGCTGGTCCTGGGAGACTACTCGCGCCCTGATCACCCTGCGCAAGGGCGATGGCAAATCGGCACCTGCGGTCGAGCGGGCCCGCCAGAACTTCCGCAACCTGACGCCGGTGACGGCGCAGCGGGTCCTCGGCTTCCTCAGGATGCGCGACGGCGTGCAGTGAGATAGCTCGGTACGCGCCCGGCAGCGATGGCCTTGGCCTCGTAACGCGTGCGGATCCAGCCCGGATAGGGTTGGCGCCAGTCGTCGGCGCGCTCGTCGGCCCAGTCGAAATCCGGTGAGTGCAGCAGCCGCGACAAGGTCCAGCCGACATAGTCGTCGATATCGCTGGCGAAGCGGAAACGCCCACCCTTCCTCAGCGCCCGCGCGAACAGGGCGAGCGTCCGCTCCGAGACGAAACGGCGCTTGCGTTGCCTGCGCTTCGGCCAGGGATCGGGATAGAGCAGGTCGATCGCATCGAGGCCGCCTTCCGGCAGGCGCGGCAGCATCAGCGCGGCATCGCCATCCCAGAGCCGGACGTTGGTGAGGCCTTCCCGCTCGATCACCGCCAGGAACTTCGCCATGCCATTGACGAAGGGCTCGCAGCCGATGAAGCCGATCTCCGGACTCTCTCGCATGCGGGAGAGCAGATGCTCGCCGCCGCCAAAGCCGATCTCCAGCCGCACCGCCTCGACCGGCTTGGGAAACAATGCCTTCAGATCCAGGATCTCGCCTTCGGGCAGGCGCAGCCGTGGCAGGGTGCCCTCGATCAGCACGCTCTGACCTTCGCGTAGAGGCTTGCCCTTGCGCCGGCCGAAGAAGGCTCGTTCGAGATCTCTCTCCAGGTCTCGTTCTTCGCTCATGATCCCAAAACCCCGTCGTCACCGGCGAAAGCAAAAGGCCGGAGCGAGATCGCTCCGGCCTCTCCGGGATCCGGTAGACCGAACCCCGTCATAACATCCGCGCTGGATCAGGCTACGGCCTTCTTCAGCGTGTCGRTCAGGTCGGTCTTCTCCCAGGAGAAGCTGCCGTCGCGACCGGCCTTCCGGCCGAAATGGCCATAGGAGGCAGACTTCGCATAGATCGGCTTGTTGAGGTTGAGATGGGTCCGGATGCCGCGCGGGCTGAGATCCATCACCTCGCCCAGAGCCTTTTCGAGCTTGGCCTCGTCGACCTTGCCGGTGCCATGCAGGTCGACATAGATCGAGAGCGGCTTGGCAACGCCGATGGCGTAGGAGAGCTGGATCGTGCAGCGCTCGGCGAGCTTGGCGGCAACCACGTTCTTGGCGAGGTAGCGCGCAGCATAGGCAGCCGAACGATCGACCTTGGTCGGGTCCTTGCCGGAGAACGCGCCGCCGCCATGCGGGGCAGCGCCGCCATAGGTGTCGACGATGATCTTGCGGCCGGTCAGGCCGGCATCGCCATCAGGACCGCCGATCACGAACTTGCCGGTCGGATTGACGTGCCAGACGGTGTCCTTCGAGATCCAGCCCTCAGGCAGCGTCTCGCGGATATGCGGCTCGACGATCTTGCGGACATCCGCCGAGCTCAGCGAGTCGTCGAGATGCTG
>NZ_JBFTZN010000147.1:0-15695 GCF_056406775.1 Allobosea sp. P1_A7 | reverse complement strand
CCATTGGCGATCTTGCCCGGCTCCGCCGCGGCAAGGCCGAGCTCGATGCCGGCAGCTACAGGCTGTCCGGCGACGGGCCCGAGGATTTCGAATCCTGCCAGGCCTTGCAACTGCTGATCGCGCAGACGGACGGGCCGGATTCGGTTGTGCAGGCCAACATCATCTGCCCGCCGGCGCCCCCTCCTATGCCAGCCATGCCGGAGATTCCACCGCTCTTTGTTCCGGCCGAACCTCCTGCGCCTTCGG
The DNA here is from genome assembly GCF_056406775.1 of Allobosea sp. P1_A7. NCBI lineage: Bacteria > Pseudomonadati > Pseudomonadota > Alphaproteobacteria > Hyphomicrobiales > Alloboseaceae > Allobosea > Allobosea sp. P1_A7. Next base: position 15,449 of record NZ_JBFTZN010000147.1, on the reverse strand, counting down.
AGCCTGCAACACCTCCTGCGCCTCAGCGCGGTGAGGTGCCATCGCCCGGCAGCTCCCACGCCAGTGCCGGTGAGGCGAAGGCGCCCATCCCGGTACGCGCTGTGCCCGAGCGCACGGTTCCGCTGCAATGGCGGGCGGAGAAGACCGAGCAGGGCGTCGTGCTGAGCGGCCTCGTTCCCGACGAGGCGGCGAGACAGGGCGTGCTGCAATCGGCCGACCGCGGGGCGGATGCGGGTCGCATCGCTGATCGCATGACGGGTGAACCGAAGCTGCGTGAAGCTCCGGATTTCGGCACGGCGACCAGCTTCCTGCTGGATCTGCTCGGCAGGATGAGCAACGGCGTGGTTTCCATCGAGGGCACGCAGGCTTCGCTCTCGGGGGCCGTTGCCGACGAAGGGGCCTGGCGCGAAATCGAGGCCGCGCTCCGGCAGCAGCCTTTGCCGGGAGGCCTCACGGGCGCGCCGGATCTGGCGGGCCTTGGCCTGCGCCCCTTCGGTCTGACGATTTCGGCGGATCGCTCGGGCGTCGGCCTGTCCGGCTATTTGCCTGATGAGCAGACGCGCTCGGCGCTTCTGGCGTTGCTGGACGGCTCACCCTTGCAGGGCAAGATCGTGGACGAGACGCGCATCGTGCCCGGAGCGCCTGCCGGTTTCGGCGGCGCAGCTCGCGTCGCCGTGACCGATCTGCTCAGGCTGGATCTCGGCACCGCGCGCCTGGTCGATGGCAAGGTCGAGCTGCAGGGGTTGACCTGCCGCGAGCTGATCAAGGGCGAGGTCGAGACCAGCGCCGCGAGCGGGCTGCCTGCCGGCTTTTCAGGCCAGGCGGAGATCGGCTTGCGCCAGACGGGTTGCGTCACGGAACCGCCCAACACCTGCCAGAACGACCTCGATGCCTTGACCAAGCGCCAGTCCGTGCTGTTCGGCCAGGGCACAGCTGTGGTCGTGCTCGATGCGACCACGGAACGGGCCATGGCGGAAGCATCCGCGATCCTCAAGCAATGCCCGGATGTGCGCGTCACGGTCGAGGGGCATGCCAATCTCGATGGCGAGCGGCGCGGGTTCGACAATGTCGATCTTTCGAACCGGCGCGCTCGGCGCGTGCTTGATGAGTTGGTCATACGCGGCATCAGCGCTGCCCGGCTCGAGCCGAAGGGCTTTGGCGCGCAGCGACCGCTCGTTCCCCATGACGAGCCGGAGGCGAAGGCCATGAACCGTCGCGTCCAGTTCACGGTCGAGAAGTAGGGATCGCTGGCATGCTCTACCTGGCCACCCAGTTCGCATGGTTCCTGCTCGCGGCCTTCGGCATCGGCCTAGCCATGGGCTGGATCACCTGCACAGGAGGGAAGGTCCGTTTCTGGACCAGTCCGATCACCCTGCTCGTGGGCGTCTGGGCCGTGGTCGCCGCGCTCACCTGGCTGCAGGTGGTGAATGGTGTTGCCGCGCTCTGGCTGGAGACCGCGCTCCTTTATGTCGCGGCCTATCTGGCGGGCTGTTGTCTCGCCTGCTTTGTCCGCACGATCTTCGCTCACCGCGATTCAGTTCTCGCCATAGCCGGCGCCAATGCCGGTTCGAGGCGTATTCGCTCGCAGCCGGCATCGAGACCGCGTTTTCGACACGGGCCCGCGCCGGTGAGGTCGAGGCCTCGCGTGACGATGGTACGCAGGGGCAGGGCAATGTCGCCGGCGTCCCCGAAGACGGAGCCGACGGCAAGCGGCGGTAAATCCTCGATTTCAGTGAGCCCGGCGTGTTGCGACCGCCGGGGGGGGCGGCCCAAGACTCAGGCGGCGCGCTTCTCCGCCTTGCCGATCAGCTTGCCAATGCGCCGCACCATGTCCTTCGATCCGAGCAGGGGCGCATGGCCCTGTCCCGGTGCGACGAAGATCTCGCAATCGGGATGGCGCTCCCCCATCTCGCGCAGCGTCTCCTCCGAGAGAAGATCGGAATTGGCGCCACGGATCGCCAGAATCGGCACGGCGTTCAGCCCGGCGAAATAGGTCCAGAGCACGGGCAGCGGCGCCTCGAGGTCGAGTTCCTCCAGGATCTTCATCAGATTAGGGTCGTAATCGGTGACGAGATGTCCATCGCGCTCGGTCCAGGTCCGACGCGCCATTATCTCCCATTCCCGTTCGCCGAAAGCCGGGAATTGCTGGTCAGACAAGCGCTTGAGGATTTCGGCGCCTTCGACAAAGCTGCGCGGGCTTGGCAGCTTGCCGACATAGCCGCGGATCCGCAGCAATCCGCGCGCATCGATTACCGGGCCGACATCGTTCAGGACGACGCCCTTGATCATGGCCGGGCGCGCCGCCGCCAGCGCCATCGTCAGCAGGCCGCCGCGCGAGGTTCCGACGAACACGGCGGCCTCGATGCCGGCCGCCGTGAGCAGCTGCATCATGTCGTCGAGCTCGACCCGAATATCGTAATTGGCCCAGTTCCTGTCATAGGCGGAGCGCCCGCGCCCGCGGTAATCGAGCGCCAGGACGCGCCGTGGTTTGGCCTCGTCCCCTGCCAGCGCCATCGCCAGTTCGTGGAAGTCGGCGGCCGTTCGCGCCAGCCCCGGCAGGCAGACCACCGGCAGGGCGTGCGAGGCGAGGGGACCGTAATCGCGGGCGTGGAGCTTCAGGCCGTCGCGGGCACTGATAAAGAAGGAGCGGAAACCGCTATCAGAATCCATTCGCCCTCCGGCGGCGCTGCAAGAGGCTGGACTAAAGCATCTTCAGGCGAAATGGGCACTGGTCCCAGTCAAGAAAATCCGCCGGAACGGAGCAGGCGAGGGGGCTCCGGCCGTGAAGGGCCGGAGATCCCGCCTAATCCCGCGTCCAGGTCCGCTTCAGGTCGTAATCGATCAGATAGGCGGTACGCTGGTTCAGCCTCTGCCGGTAGACCTGCAGGTTCTCCATCACACGCTGGACGTAGTTGCGCGTCTCGTAGATCGAGATGCGCTCGACCCAGTCGACGGCATCGACATCGCTTTTGCGAGGGTCGCCATAGGCGTCGATCCAGCGCTTCACATTGCCGGAGCCGGCATTATAGGCCGCGAAGCTCAGGATATAGGAGCCGCGCCATTCCCGGATCAGGTCGTTGAGATGGGCCGCGCCCATCTGCGCCGAATAAAGCGCATCGCTGCCGAGCCGCGGAAGGTCGAACGGCATATTGGCCCGTCGGGCCGTTTCCCGGGCCGTCGCCGGCATCATCTGCATCAGCCCGCGTGCGCCGGCATGCGAGACCGCATTGGGATCGAAGGCGCTTTCCTGCCGGGCGATGGCGTGGACGATCGCCCGCTCCATCGGGTCGCCCAGCACGGGGAAGTCCGGCACGCCGGAGGTGGGGAACGCGGCGGTGTCGAGCGGGAAGCCGCGCTGCAGGGCGGTCTTGCCGATCGTCAGCAGGGTCCTGACATCGCCTTCACGGCTGGCGATCGCGGCCACGGCTTCCAGCGCGGTCGTCGTATGCAGGCGCTGCGACAGATCGACCAGCATGGTGGCTGCAAGATCGCGCGCGCCGATCTGGTAGAGGAGGCGCACACCCTGATGACCGGGCAAATGTTCGAGCGCCGCCGATTCCGTCGTGCGGATCGGCAGGTCCGGTAGGCCGAGCTTGGCCCGGGCAAGCTGACCGTAATAGGCGACGGAATGAGCCGCCGCGCGCTCATAGGCCTCCTGGGCGCGCTCGGTCAGCCCGATCGCTTCGGCCGCGCGGCCTTGCCAATAGGCGACGCGCGCGACCGAGACCGGCGTTTCCGCCCATTTGGCTGCCTCGTCGAAATGGGCGAGAGCCAGGCCGGGCTGATCCCGAAACCGCAGCGCGATCCAGCCTGCGTGCCATTCCGCGTCGATGCGCTCGGCGGCGCCTTCGGCGCCATGACCGGCTGCGACCTCATAGGCCTTGGCGGCATCGCCCTCGTCGAGAAGCTTGCGCGCGATCAGGCGCCGCTCCGTCCACCATTCGTCGCCATCGCCGAGCAGGGCCGGGTCGCGCGGCACCTTGGCGAGAATCTGCGCGGCTTCGCCGGCCTTGTTGGCGCGCCGGGCCTGCTGCACCTGCAGAAAGGTGAAGGAGAGATCGTTGCGGAGCGACGCCGGCACGGCCGCTATCAGTGCGGGCGCGATCGTGCCCTTAGACTGCGCGCTGGCGAGCCGCGCCTTGGCGAGCAGGACATAATCGGTGGAGACACGCGCGGCATTGCGCAGCGCCGCCGCATTGTTCTCCTCAAAGAGATAGCGTTCCGTGCGCAGGCGATGGTCGGTCACTGTGAGCCGGTCGCCGAAGCTGTTCAGGACGATCGCTTCCAGCGGCGCGCCGAGATGGTCGCGCCGCCAGGTTTCGCGGATCAGCACCATCGCATCGTCGGGCTTGCCGTCAGCCTTCAGGGCCATGGCCAGCGCCACGCGGCCGACCGGGCTGATCGGGCGCTGCGCATGGAAGAAGGCCCGGATCACGGCCACGCTTTTCTTCTCGGCAATCAGCGCGGCCTCGGCGCGGCGGCGGAACAATGTCGTTGCCGGATAGTTCGGATAGGTCTCGAGAAAGGCGTTGATGCGGGCAAAGCCCACCGTGCTGCCGCCGAAGCGGATCGCGGCCCATTCGAGCATGGCGCGCGTCGCGCGGTCGTCGAAGGCCGAGGCGAAGGCATCGCCCTCGGTCACCGTACCACGGCGATAGGCCTCGACCGCAGTCTTGAGAGCGCCCTGATCGGCTGGCGCGTCGGCGCGCAACTGCTCGTCGGGCGAGCGCAGGAGCGCCGCCGTCGTCGCAGGATCGGCAATGGCCGCAACACGGTCCTTCTGCAGGACGTGGTCGGCGTCGTTGGTCGCTTGGGCACTCGCAGTCACAAGGAGTGCAGGCACGGCCCATGAAAGGAGCCGTCGAGAGGCAGGCAGCCGTACCATGGTGGATTTCCCCGGGATGGCGCTTGGACTTCGATGGTCGGCGAAGGGTCTTGATGGACCGTTAACTAACGTGCAAGCGATTTTTGACGGGCTTTCGCCTTTGCGCATGCGGTGGGAGGCGGTATGTCTGTCGCCCGCTACACACGGATTTTGTTCTTAGGACGGCTCGATCATGACCAAGCATGCGCCTATCACCGGCTCGCTCACAGCCTTGGTGACCCCGTTCAAGGGCGGCAGGATCGACGAGGATGGCCTGCGCGCGCTGATCGCCTGGCAGATTGAAAGCGGCAGCCATGGCTTCGTGCCCGTGGGCACCACCGGCGAGAGCCCGACGCTCAGCCATGACGAGCACAAGCGAGTCATCGAGATCTGCCTCGATGCGGTAAAGGGTCGCGTTCCCGTCATCGCCGGAGCCGGCTCGAACAACACGGCCGAGGCGATCGACCTCGCGATCCATGCCGAGAAGGCCGGTGCGCCGGCGCTGCTGGTGGTCACGCCCTATTACAACAAGCCGACCCAGGAGGGCATGTACCAGCACTTCAAGGCGGTGAACGACGCGGTCGGCATCCCGATCATCATCTACAACATCCCGCCGCGCTCGGTGGTCGACATGTCGGTCGAGACCATGGCGCGGCTCTACGAGCTGAAGAACATCGCGGGCGTCAAGGACGCGACCGCCAATCTCGCCCGCGTCTCGCAGCAGCGCCACGCCATGGGGCCGGAGTTCATCCAGCTCTCGGGCGAGGACATGACGGCGCTGGCCTATATGGCGGCCGGCGGCCATGGCTGCATCTCGGTTGTCGCCAATGTTGCGCCGCGCCTCTGCTCCGAATTGATGGTGGCCGCGCTCAAGGGCGATTTCGCTGGTGCGCTGAAGGTCCAGGACCGGCTCGTGCCGCTGCACGACGCGGTGTTCAAGGAGCCGGGCCTTGCCGGCGCCAAGCATGGGCTCAAGCTGCTCGGCCGGATCGAGGAGGAGGTTCGCCTGCCGCTGATGCCGGTGACGCCCCCGACCGGCAAGGTTATCCGCGAGGCCATGGTTCACGCCGGGCTGTTGAATGCCTAGATAGAGAGTTGCGTTCGCCCGGGGTGCTCGGCGAACCGCCCCGGAGCCGCTGATGTACGAACCGAGCCATTTCAAGGTTGAAGACCGGGACGCGTTGCACGGCGTCATTCGCGCGTATCCGCTCGCCATAGTGGCGGCCGGCGCCGACGGCCTTCTCGCCGACCCCGAGCCGTTCATTGCGGCGCAGGCCCGCGGCATTGTCGGCATCGAAATCGAGATCGCCTCGATCATCGGCAAGTTCAAACTCAGCCAGAACCGGCAGGACGCCGACAGGCTGGGAGTTCTCAACGGCCTGAGTGCTGACTCCGAAACGGAGTCGCAGGCCATGGCGGGTCTCGTGAAGACCTATGGATTTGGTCACCCGGCATGAGCAAGCCTGATCCCGAGCGCTATCGCCTCGCGGCCGATAACCGCAAGGCGCGTTACAATTACGAGATCATCGAGACGCTCGAGGCCGGCATCGCGTTGCAGGGCACGGAGATCAAGTCCCTGCGCGGTGGCAAGGCGACGATCGGGGAGAGCTATGCCGGGCCGATGGGGACCGAACTCTATCTGTTCAACGCCCATATCCCGGAATATCTCGAAGCCAACCGCTTCAACCATGATGTCCGCCGGCCGCGGAAGCTGCTGCTGCATCGTCGTCAGATCAACAAGCTGATGGGCGCGATCCAGCGCGACGGCTTCACGGTGATCCCGCTCAAGGTCTATTTCAACGACAAGGGCCGCGCGAAGGTCGAACTCGGGCTTGGCCGCGGCAAGAAGCTGCATGACAAGCGCGAGACCGAAAAGACCCGCGACTGGAACCGCGACAAGGCGCGGATCATGAAAACCGGCGGCTGAACCGACAGGGCTTTCCGAAAGGGCGATCGTCACGGAAAAAGGGCCGCGCGAGCGGCCCTTTTTCCTTCTCAGGGCGTCCATCCAAAAACAGAAGGTTAGATCATCGCCTTCTTGAAATTGGCGTTGGCCTTGTCCCAGTTCACCGTCTTCCACCACGCCGCCAGATAGTCGGCGCGGCGGCTCTGGTGCTTGAGATAATAGGCGTGTTCCCAGACATCGACACCGACGACCGCCTTKGCGCCGAGTTCGAGCGGGGTGTCCTGATTGGCGGTGCTGACGATCGCGAGCTTCTTGTCCTTGCCGACGACCAGCCAGGCCCAGCCGGAGCCGAAGCGGCCCAGGGCGGCGGCGTTGAGCTTGGTCGCCATATCGCTCACCGAACCGAGCGAGGCCTCGACCGCGCTCTTGAGTTCGGGTGAGGGCTGCTCCGCGCCGCCCGGCGTCATCAGTTCCCAGAAGAACGTGTGGTTCCAGTGGCCGCCGACATTGTTGCGGACGCCGGTGCGAACGTTCTCGGGAACCGCGCTGAGATCGGCCAGCACGGTCTCGATTGGCGTCGTCCTCAGGTCCGCCCATTGATTGGCCAGCGCGTTGGCGTTGTTCACATAGGCCTGATGATGGGCGGTGTGATGGATACGCATGGTGGCGGCGTCGATATTGGGCTCCAGCGCCTCATAGGCATAGCCGAGCGGCGGCAACGTGAAGGCGGGTGCAGCCGCCGGTGCGGCGGGAGCAGGCGTAGCCTGCGCCAGGACGAGAGCGGGCTTGGCGATGACGAAAACGCCCGCGGAGCTCCCCGCGAGCCCGGCGAGAAAATGACGGCGATGCATGATGAGGCCTCCCAGTCCCGTTGTTGCCATAGCCGGCCCGGCCGAATCACATGGCGGCCTGGGGCCTCGCTCCAACGGTCGTATCACAGCCCCTGACCACACGTCAGTGGCGTGCCGAAATCAGCCTTCGACCGGTTCGTCGCCCTGGCGGATGCCATAACGGCGTTCCAGTCCGGGATGGCCGGGCGTGCCCGCAGCGCCACTGCGCGGCGCGCGCTCCGAGGGGTCGCGCCCGATTTTCGCCATGAGATGCGAAAGGTCGAGGAACTCGTCGCATTGGCGGCGCAACTCGTCTGAGACCATGGGGGGATTGGTCGTGATGGTCGAGACCACCGAGACCTTTACACCCTTGCGTTGCACGGCTTCAACCAGTGGGCGAAAGTCACCATCGCCCGAGAACAAGTAGATCTGGTCAAGATGCGGCGCTAGTTCGAGCATTTCAATGGCGAGCTCGATGTCCATATTGCCTTTGACCCGGCGGCGACCGGTCGCATCGGTGAATTCTTTGGCCGCCTTGGTGATGACCCGGTAGCCGTTATAGTCGAGCCAGTCGACCAGTGGTCTGATCGACGAGTACTCTTCGCTTTCGACTAACGTAGTGAAGTAAAAGGCCCGGATGAGGTTGCCTCGTGCCTGGAATTCCTTCAACAGTCGACGGTAATCCATGTCGAAGCCAAGCTGCTTCGATGTGGCATAGAGGTTTGCCCCATCGATAAAAAGCGCGATGCGCGGCTCCGCCATGGGAACGACTCCAGTAAAAATCGAATCAAATACGTCAGATCGAAAGGATAGCGGTCAGGCAATGTCGAAAGATCGGCGAATTCTGATCAGCCAAGCACTAATTATGTGGCCACTTGCTGGAGTCTTGCAAGTGCGCTTGCTCAGGCTGGTCAGTTTCCTTGAGCCCCGCAGGGCCCTTCAGCTGGCGAGCCCCCGGCTGCCGGGCTTGACCGCCGGGATGGCGGCGARCTCGGGTGGCAGCGCGTCAGGAGCATAAGCCGGGATATCGAGAGCGACGAGGCTGACCAGTCTGACGCCGAGATCGGCCTTGCTGGCGGAACGGTCGACCAGGCAAGCGGCGCCGAGAATCTGGCCAGGTTCACCAGCGATCGAGGCCAGGCATTCGCGCGAGGAGAGGCCGGTGGTGACGATGTCTTCGACCATCACCACGCGCGCACCGGCGGGGATGGCGAAGCCGCGGCGCAGCTTGAACTGTCCGTCCTCGCGTTCGACGAACACCGCCTTGGCCTTGAGGTGCCGTGCTGTCTCGTAGCCCGGCACGATGCCGCCGACCGCGGGCGAGACGACATAGTCGACCTTGCCGAAWGTGGCTTCGATCTTGGCGGCAAGCGCCTTGCAGAGCCGCTCGGTGCGGACCGGGTCCTGGAAGATGAACATCTTCTGCAGGAAGACCGGGCTACGCAGGCCGGAAGACAGGATGAAATGACCTTCAAGCAATGCGCCGGCATCGCGGAATTCGGCCAGGACCTCGTCGTCGGTCATCGGTGCGCCTCGCAGATGGAGTTGATCCCATTGCCTGCGACGGGCACAGGCGAGTGCTTTTGCGCCGGAATGGCCTGCGTTTCAAGCGTGGGCCCGAGCGGAGCTGTGGAAGGCTGGCAGCGCATCGGCCGGAATATCGTATCCGGTCCGATGATCTGACCGCCTGTGATTGCATGGGCTTGCCCGAAAGCCGCAATCCGTTTTTCGGGCCGATGCTTTAGCCGACCACGCGCTCGACCCGGCTGATCACCCGTTTCTCGCGCAGCTCGCTGATGATGGCGCTGAGATGTTTCAGGTCCCAGACCGTGAGATCGATGGTGACATCGGTGAAGTCCGGCGTCGGCCGCACCATCGTCACCGCATCGATATTGCCGTCATGCTCGGCGATGGTGGTGGTGATCTGCGCCAGCGAGCCGGGTTCGTTGATCGAGTTGAGGGCGATGCGCGCCGGAAAGCGCTGGGGCGTCTTGTCGTCGAGATCCCAGCGCACGTCGAGCCAGCGATCGGGCTCGTTGTCGAAGGCCGCCAGCGAAGGCGACTGGATCGGATAGATCGTCACGCCTTCGCCAGGCGTCAGGATTCCGACGATGCGATCGCCCGGCACGGCGCCGCCATTCGGCGCGAAGCGCACCGGCAGATCGCCGCCGAGGCCACGGATCGGGATGGCATTGGCGCCCGGCGTCTCGCCGGGCAGCTTGAACTTGAGATTGTCGCCCTTGCGCAGCTCGAACCAGCCCTTGCCGTTGCTTTCGCCACGGGCTTCGGGCGTGGACCGCTTCTCCGGCTCGAGATCGGGATAGACCGCCTTGACGACGTCGCCCGAGAACATCTCGCCGCGCCCGACAGCGGCGAACACGTCGTCAACGGCGGTGCGGGCCAGCCGCTTGAGCGCCGCCTTGAGCTTTTCGTCGGTGAAGACACGCTCGGCGCGCATGAAGGCGCGTTCGAGGATCTGGCGGCCAAGGCCGGCATATTGCTTGCGCACGGCCGCGCGCGTCGCCCTTCGGATCGCGGCGCGCGCCTTGCCGGTTACGACGAGCGATTCCCAGGCCGCGGGGGGCACCTGCCCGTCGGCGCGGGTGATTTCGACCTCGTCGCCATTCTGCAGCTCGGTGAGCAGCGGCGCGATGCGGCCATTGATCTTGGCACCGACCGCGGTGTTGCCGACATCGGTATGGACCGCATAGGCGAAGTCGATCGGGGTCGCCCCGCGCGGCAGGGCGATCAGCCGGCCCTTGGGCGTGAAGCAGAAGACCTGGTCGTGGAAGAGCTCGAGCTTGGTGTGCTCCAGGAACTCTTCCGGATTGTCGCCCTCTGCGAGCAGGTCGACGGTGCGCCGCAGCCACTGATAGGCCCGGCTTTCATCGGCGGCACCGGAGAGCTYGGTGGTCCGTCCGTCCTTGTAATGGGCATGGGCCGCGATGCCGTATTCGGCGATGCGGTCCATCTTGTCGGTGCGAATCTGCAGTTCGACGCGGCTATGGCCCGGGCCGACCACCGTGGTGTGGATCGACCGATAGTCGTTCTGCTTCGGCGTCGAGATGTAGTCCTTGTAGCGCCCCGGAACCATCGGCCAGGTCGTGTGGACGATCCCGAGCACGCGGTAGCAATCCTCCAACTGGTCGACGATGACCCGGAAGCCGAAAATATCCGAAAGCTGCTCGAAGGAGACCGACTTGCGCTCCATCTTGCGCCAGATCGAGTAGGGGCGCTTGCGCCGTCCGGCGACCTCCGCCTGGATGCCGCGCGCGGCCAGCTTCTCCTTGAGATCGATCTCGATCGCGCTGATCACGGAGCCTTCGCGCTCGGTCACCTCTTCCAGGCGCTTGGTGATGGTGGAGTGGGCTTCCGGCTTGATATGGCGGAAGGCCAGTTCTTCCAGCTCCTCGCGCAGTTCCTGCATGCCCATCCGCCCGGCGAGCGGGGCATAGATCTCGGCCGTCTCCTCGGCGACGCGCAGCCGCTTCTCGGGCGGGACGAAATGCAGGGTGCGCATGTTGTGCAGCCGGTCGGCGAGCTTGACCAGGAGCACCCGGACATCTTCGGCGATGGCCAGCAGCAGCTTGCGGAAATTCTCGCCCTGGGCCGCCTTCTTCGAGACGAGGTCGAGTTTCTTGATCTTGGTCAAGCCGTCGACGAGCCGGCGGATATCCGGCCCGAACATGCTCTCGATCTCTTCGAGAGTGGCTGCCGTATCCTCGACGGTGTCGTGCAGGACGGCGGCGACGATCGTCGCATCGTCCAGCTTGAGATCGGTCAGGATCGCCGCGACTTCGAGGGGATGCGCGAAGAAGGGGTCGCCCGAGGCGCGCTTCTGTGTGCCATGCGCGCGCATGGCATAGACATACGCTCGGTTGAGCAGGTCTTCGTCGGTATTCGGATTATAGCTCCTGACCCGGTCAACGAGCTCGTATTGCCGCATCATGCCCATGCGGGCCCCTGTAACGCCTGCCAAGAATTGCAAAGGTTCAATATCGGCACKGCGTTCCGGCGGGGCAAGGCGATTCTATGCAGGGTAGGCATGAAAAAGCCCGGCAATGCCGGGCTTTAGCGTAGACTGGTGAACGCTTTGATCAGTCTTCGTCGTCGGCGCTCTCGGTCGGCGGCACGAGGCCGTCGAGGCCGCGCAGCAGATCTTCCTCGCTCATGCGATCGAACTGGACTTCCGAATCGGGCGTCGCTGCGCTGGACGGGCCGCTGGTCAGGAGCGGCACGGTCTCGGCCTCAGGCTCGTCGACCTCGACATGCTTCTGCAGCGAGTGGATCAGCTCTTCCTTCAAATCTTCGGGAGTGAGCTTCTCTTCGGCGATTTCGCGTAGCGCCACGACGGGGTTCTTGTCGTTGTCGCGGGGAACCAGAATCTGCGTGCCCGAAGCGATCATGCGGGCGCGGTGGCTGGCCAGCAGAACCAGCTCGAAGCGGTTCTCGACCTTGTCGATGCAGTCCTCAACGGTAACGCGAGCCATTGAACGGCTCCTTCTGATCTTGGCGATGCAGGGAAAGATTGATGTGAGCCGGCCATACAGGCAAAGCCGGGCGGATGCAAGATTTTGCTGCGCGCGCTTACCAGCTCTCGCCCTGCATCCGGCTGACCAGCTCGTCGAGCCTGGGCTCACGATGGGCCAGGCCGTCGAGGATCGATCCCCCCGCCATCGCCGGCAGCTCATGCGGCGCAAGCTCGGCAAAGCGCATGCGCATCGGCGTCGCCACGCCCTCGCCGAAGGCGATCGCCTCGCGATTGCCGATGGCCGAGAGGAAGCCGATCGTGCTCGCCGAGGCGTCGGCAATGGCCGAGCGGATGATCTGCTGGTCGCGGTCATTGGCGAGCCGCATCGCAAAGATGGTCGAGCATTGCGACAGGATCGTGGGATCGAGCTCGCCCGGGCGCTGGGTCACGACGCCGAGATAGGCGCCGTATTTGCGGCCTTCCTTGGCGATGCGGGCGATGGCTTGCCGGGTCGGCGTGAAGCCGAGCGACTGGTCCGCCGGCACATAGCGATGGGCTTCCTCGCAGAGCAGCAGCACCTCGTAGCCGCCATGGCTGAACATGGCGAGGTCGAAGGCGATGCGCGCCAGCACGGATGCGACGGCGTTGACGACATCGGCCGGCAGCCCGGCGAGCTGGAACACGCAGATCGGCCGGCCATGCTGCGGAATCCGGAAGATCTGGCCGATCACCTGGCCCATGCCTTCGACCATGTTCGCGCGTGCGAACATGAACTGGTAGCTCGGGTCGCCATAGAGGGCTTCGAGACGGACCTTCAGCGATCGCAGCGCGGCACGCGGATAACGGATCTCATGGAGCCCCATCAACTCGTCCAGGACGGCGAGCGCGTCGACCATCCTGTAGGGCAGGGGGGCGTCGCCGCTGGAGGCAGCGCCACCGGCCGCCGACCGCCGCGCCGTCGGATCGAGCGGCCGCTTCAGCAGCGAGGCGCCGAGGTCGCGGGCGAAGTCCTGAGCTGCGGGCTTGCGATAGCGGGTGCGGGCCGCGGCGATGACCTCGCGCAGGATGTCGATCTCGTCGAGATCGGGACGGCCGCGAAAGACGACATCGGCAAATTCTTCGAGGCGGAACATCCAGAAGGGCAGGTCGAGGCTCTGCGCATCGGTGACCACGGCCTTGTCGGGAAAGGCGTGGGCGTATTCGTTGTGCGGATCGAGGATCAGCACCCGCAGATGCGGCTTGGCGGCAATCGCCTTGCGCAGCAGCAGCGAGACGGCGCTGGACTTGCCGACGCCGGTCGTGCCGACCAGCGCGAAATGGCGCGACAGCAGATCGTCGATGCAGACCGTCGCCGGAATGGCGGCATCCTGCGTCAGGTGTCCGATGGCGACRCCGGCCCTGGCGCCGAGGTCATGCACCAGAGCAAGATCATGGGCCCGGATACGGTGCGCGATCGCGCCGACTGGCGGATAGGTGGTGATGCCGGTCTGGAAATAAGTGCGTCCGCCCTCGGCTTCCAGCACCTCGCCGAGCAGTTCCACTTCGATATGGACGGGATTGTCGGCCAGTTCGTCCCAGAATTCCCTGACGGCCTTGATCTCATAGACCATGCCGACGATCCGGCTGCGGCCGAGATTGATCGAGATCATCCGCCCGATCGTCCAGGCCTCGGGCGTTGCCGTGCCGGCGCGTGGGATGATGGTGCCGATCGTCGCACGCGCGCCATTGCATGACAGAACGCGGCCGATCGACCGGTCGGCCACCTGGCCGGCGGTGCGACGGTCCGGAATGATATCGTTTTCGAACTGGCCCTGATTGACGGAAATCTGCACGGCCCTGGGTCTCTCGATCTGATCTGGGTCAGGCATGAAAGGAGCGTGCGCGCTTAAGATTGGTTTCCAAGCCGCGGCAGCTTGGCGGCGCGGTTAGCAAATCGCGAAGAAGCCCGGGAAAGCTCTCGCGATATCCATCAGCGAACGTGGTCTTGCCGATCAATTTCCGTGCCTTGAGCCGGACCGGGCCAGGCGGTATGCACGCTGGCAACGGGCGAGGGGACTTGTGATGACAAATGGCCGGTTGCGACTGGGCGTGAACATCGATCACGTTGCTACGGTGCGCAATGCGCGTGGCGGAGCCCTGCCCGATCCGATCCGCGCCGCGCATCTTGCTGTCGAGGCCGGAGCCGACGGCATCACGGCGCATCTGCGCGAAGACCGGCGCCACATCCGCGATGCCGACATCGAGCGGCTGATGGCCGAACTCACCGTGCCCCTGAATTTCGAGATGGCAGCCACGGCGGAGATGATCGCGCTGGCTGAGCGCCTGAAGCCGCATGCGGCCTGCCTCGTGCCCGAGAAACGCGAGGAGCGCACGACCGAAGGCGGGCTCGATGTCGTCGGGCAGGAGCGTGCTTTGGCGCCAGCGATCGCGCAGCTCAACGAGGCGGGCTCCAGGGTGTCGCTCTTCATCGAGCCGGATGCTGCTCCGATCAGGATGGCGGCCAAGCTCGGCGCTCCGGTGGTCGAGCTGCATACCGGAACCTGGTGCCATGCCGTCATCGACGGCAAGCGGGACAAGGCCGATGCCGAGTTCCGCCGTCTTGCCGAAGGGGCTGCGCTTGCGGCCTCGCTTGGACTCGAAGTTCATGCCGGCCATGGGCTCGATTACGACACCGCGCGCGAATTGGCGGTCGTTCCCGATTTCGTCGAGTTCAATATTGGCCACTTCCTGGTCGGCGAGGCGCTCTTCATCGGCTTGGAGCAGGCGATCGTGCAGATGCGTGCAGCCATGGACGAAGGGCGCGCGGCCAAGTAGACCGGCTGCATGATCCTCGGCATCGGCTCCGACCTCTGCGATATCCGCCGCATCGAGCAATCGCTGGAGCGGTTCGGCGAGCGCTTCACCCATCGCATCTTTACCGAGGGCGAGCGGGCCAAGTCGGACCGCCGCGCCACCCGGGCGGCCTCCTATGCCCGCCGCTTCGCCGCCAAGGAGGCCTGCTCCAAGGCGCTTGGCACCGGTCTGAGTCGCGGCGTGTTCTGGCGCGATATGGAGGTGGTGAACCTGCCCGGCGGCCAGCCGACGATGCGGTTGACCGGCGGCGCCGCCGAGCGCCTCGCAGCGATGCTGCCGCCAGGGCATGAAGCCTTCGTCCATGTCTCGCTGACCGATGATCCGCCAATGGCGCAGGCTTTCGTCGTGATCGAGGCGCGACCGCTTCTTCCCTGACAGGGAGTACGGGCATGTCTGGTGGTGTCGGCGACGCGGAACGCGAGGAGCGTGCCCGCGCGAGCTTCAGAGGGCAGGTTGAGGCCTGTCGCAGGCTTGGATCCCCCTTCACGGCCCTGTTCTGCGAGGTGATGGCGGAGCTGCTCGATC
>NZ_JBFTZN010000146.1:0-13931 GCF_056406775.1 Allobosea sp. P1_A7 | reverse complement strand
CTCGCCCCGCAGCGTCATCTGGTAGGAATCGTCGACATAGGCCGCCGAGGCCGGCGTGCCGGGAATGCGCAGCAGGCAGCCCGGAATATCGCCGGAAAAGATTGCCATCGTACTGGTCGTGACGATCGCGGCGATGGCCGGGACGGGCGGCATGAAGAAGGTCAGCGGCACCAGAAGCGCTGTCGCCATCGTGGCGGACAGGCCGGGAATGCATCCGACAATGAGGCCGTAAATGGCCGAGGCGGTGATGACAGCGAGCACATAGGGATCGAGCACCATCCCCAGCGCGGTGACATAGGCATCGAGCATGGCAGCCTCACCAGCGGATCGGTTCGAGGGGCCCCCACGGCAGCTGCACGCCGAGACCGAGATAGAAGATCGAATGCATCGCAAGCGCCGCGAGCAGGGAGAGCGCGAGTGCCAGGCCCGGCCGGACCCCGCCCGCCATGAACAGCACGAAGAGGATCAGCGGTGCCGTGATGAGGAAGCCCAACACCTCCGAGAACCAGAGGTAGAACAGCACTGCGGCCGGCACGAGCGCGAGCTTCATCAACGCCGCAGGGCTGCGTGCCCAGTCGGCCAGGGCCAGCATCGGGCCGCGGTCGACCGCGCGAGCGCCATTGACCCCGAGGATCGCGGCGCAAAGCGCCAGCAATCCGGACAGGATCAGCGGGAAGGCCGAGGGGCCCAGCGGTTGCTGCGAAGGGTTCGGCAGATGCCAGGATGCCGTCGCGACGAGCGCGGCCAGCCCGAGAAACACCAGCCCGGCGAAGAGATCGTTGAATTTCATGGAGACCTGCCCGGCGCGAAGGACACGATGGGGTGGACGCGGCGCGCCGAAGCCAGCGCCGCGTCATGCTCCGGCGCGGGGCCGGGCTGGATTCGGCTGGCGCTACTGGCGCAGGCGCAGGCCGAGCGCGCCCATGATCTCGCCATTGCGCTTGTGCTGCTCGGCGAGGAAGCTGCCGAAGGCCGGCCCCTTGGCGAAGGCATAGCCAAAGCCGCGCTCGGCCAGGAAGCCCTTGTAGCTGTCGGAATTCGCCACCTTGTCGGTCGCCTCGACAAGACGTGCCGTGACCTCGGCCGGCAGATTGGCGGGAGCCGCAAGGCCGCGCCAGGTACCGCCCTCATAGTCCTTGCCGATCGCGTCCTTGACCGTCGGCACCGACGGGAAGGCCGAGATCTTCTCCTTCGAGAGCACGGCCAGCGACTTGACGCGGCCGGCATCGATCATCGGCTTGCCCTCGGGCAGCGATGACGGGACGATCTGCACGCCGCCGGAAGCCAGCTCCTGGAAACCAGGCGCCGCACCCTGGCTCGGCACGACGACGACGCTCTTCGGGTCGATGCCCTCGAGCTGCAGCAGCCCGGCAAAAGCGAGGTGATAGGCGGCTCCTGCCGCCATGCCCGACATCTTGAAATGGCCGACCGGCTGCTTGCGGATGTCGTCCAGCGCCGCGCGCAGATTGGCCCAGGGGCTGTTGGACGCGACGTTGAACGCGGCGGAATCGAAGTTCACCAGCGCCAGCGGCGTCAGCTTCTCATAGGTGAAGGGTGCGGTGTTCGACCAGTAGAAGGTCGTCACCTCGGCGGTGGCCAGACCGATCGTGTAACCGTCCGGCTTGGCATTGACGATCTCGGTATGGCCGACGACGCCGCCACCACCGGTGCGATTGACGACATTGACCGGCTTGCCGAGCTCCTTCTCCAGCCCCGCCGCGAGAATGCGGGCAACGGCATCGGTGCCGCCGCCGGCGGCCCAGGGCACGATCAGGGTGACCGGCCGCTCCGGCCAGGCGGCGGACGCGGCAAGGCTCGTCGCCGTCATCGCTGCGGCGAGCATCAGGGTCTTGAATGTCATGGCGTTTCTCCAAGGGTGGATTTCTTGAGATCCGGCGGCGTTATTGCGCCGTCCGAGAGCAGGTGCCCGTAGGTGTAACCAAGCAGGACTTCCATGGCTTCGCGCGCCTGCTTTGCGTCGCGGGCCTCGATCGCACGCGCAACGGCGGCATGGTTCGGCAGGTTGCCGGTGAAGACGCCGACGGTGATGTCGAAGATGGCGCTCAGGATCGCATCGATTGCGCCGCGAAAGCTGCGCAGCACCGGGTTATGTGTGGCCTCGAGAATGGCGAGGTGAAAAGCCTTGTCCGCCGCAATCGCTGCCTGCGGGTCGAACTGGCCGTCGTCCATCGCCGCAAGCGCGGCATTGATCCGCCAGACATCCTCAGGCGATGCGCGCTGCGCCGCGAGGGCAGCCGCTGCCGGCTCGATGATCGCGCGGGTTTCCTCCAATGCGAGCAACAGGCTGCGGTCGAGCCCCCCGCTGTTCCGCACCCATCCCAGGACATCGCTGTCGAGCAGCATCCAGTCCTGGGCCGGACGAACATGCGTGCCGTGGCGCGGGCGGACGCTCACCAACCCCTTCGCAGTCAGCGTCTTCATCGCCTCGCGGACGACGCTGCGGCCAACCCGGTAATGCGCCTCCAGTTCGTGCTCGGGAGGCAGTACCGCCCCCGGCGCGATCTCGCCGCGCACGATCGCAGCGCCGAGCGCGGAGACCATCGCGCCGATCTTTCCGGGCTTCGCGCCTTTCCGCATGCCATGAGCCTGGGACATTCGACCCTCCATTTTCATGAAATTGCCACGCTCGGGTTTCGCTTGCAACCATTCATCTGATGTTTAACATCTGATCTTCGAAACGATACGCTACCGTGAGGATACGAGATGGGCTTCGCGCCGCCTTTCGCCGGCATTCATGCCATGGTCTACGCCTTGTTCGACGAGCAGGAGCGGCTTGACCGGGCAGCGATGCGCCGCCAGACGGAGCTTTGCCTTGCGCTGGGCGTGCACGGCATGGCCGCGCTCGGCCTCGCCACCGAAGTGTCCAAACTGACCCAGTCCGAGCGCCTGGCGCTGATGGAATGGGTTTCCGAGGACACTGCCGGACGCGTGCCGCTCGCCTTCACGATCTACGGTTCGTCCGTCGCGGAACAGATCGAGCAGGTCAGGGCAGCCGAGGCTGCGAAGGCCGACTGGGTCATCCTGCAGCCGCCGATGGTCGGCAGTTTTGGAGCGGCTGAATATATCCGCTTCTTCGGCCGGGTCGCTGACGCGACCTCCCTGCCCGTCGCGATCCAGAATGCACCGGCCTATATGGGGCGCGGCCTCTCGGCCGAAGACATCCGCGAACTGGTGTCGCGCCATCCGAATATCAGCTTGATCAAGGGTGAAGGCCCAGCCGTGGACATTCGGCAGCTGATCACGACCACGGAAGGGCGGCTTCCCGTCTTCAACGGTCGCGGCGGCCTCGAACTGGTCGACAACCTGCGCGCCGGCTGCGCGGGCATGATCCTGGCCCCCGACACGATCGATCACTCGCTACGCGCCTATAACCACTTCATGGCTGGAGACGAGCCCAGCGCGGAGGCCGCCTATCGCGACGTCTCGCCTGCAATCGTCTTCATCATGCAGTCGATCGAGAGCCTGCTCTGCTACGGCAAGCGCCTCTTCGGCGAGCGCGCCGGTCTTGCCATTCACGACCGGTCCCCCGCTCTGCGCCCGACGGAATTCGGTTTGGAACTCGTGCGGCGGCACGCCGCGCAGCTCGGCCCCTACAGCGCTGCGGCCTAAGGCAGCGGCCCGAAAAGCGGATTGCGGTTTTTCGGGAATGCCGATGCAAACACAGAAGGTTGGATCATGGACCGGATGCGATACCGGCCTGATGATCGAGCGTCGTGATCGGGCCTGACGGAGTCGGCCCGCCTGCCTTGCCCCAAGTTTCAGAGCAGCGTTGCGCTCCGCGACCGCGGCCTTCCGGCAGGCTTGTGATTTGACAATTCGGGCGGCGAGCCTAAGTCATGAGACATGATGGCGCGCTTCTCCAATTTCCGTCGCGGCCTGCACCGGGCAGGTAACCTGATCGCGGGCAACTAGCCCCGGATTCGTCGCGCCGCGCGCCTCGGGTTCGGGGCGGTCGGCCTTCCGGCGCCGAATCGGCATCATTCCGGACTTAAGGTCGAAGCGGGCAACGCCCCGCAAACCCATCCATCAGCGCAAGCGACGAAAGCGTCTGCCGAAGGCAGAGAGCCCCCCGACGCCATTGTCCGGCATCGTGCAAGCTCGCCTGCGCGCAATTTTCCACTGCTACGCGAGGCCTGCGGGCGCGCATTCATTCAGGACGATGTTCACATGACCAACCGGACCTCCGGCGGGGCAAAGCCCCGCATCACCTTGACCGCAATCGATCACGAGAAGCTCACCCAGCTCGCGATTGCGGCGACCAACACCTTTCCCGATGTCGCCGCGGAACTCGCGGACGAAGTGGCGCGCGCCCGCGTTCTCGCCAAGGGGCGCCAGCTTGCCGACGCCGTCCGCATGGGCAGCGAAGTGCTGTTCCAGGACGAGGTCACGGGCAAGACCACGACCGTCACCCTGGTCTATCCGCCCGAAGCCGACATTGCCCAGGGCAAGATCTCGATCCTGACCCCGATCGGGACCGCTCTGATCGGCCTCTCGGTCGGCCAATCCATCAACTGGACGACGCGCAGCGGCGACGTGAAGCGGCTGACGGTTCAGGCCGTCCGCGATCCGGCCGATGGCGCGCCGCAACCGGCCTGATTGCGACGGGCGACAGCGAGTCCTCAGGAGCGGGCGAGAACGTCGGCGAGCGAAGACCTCGCATGACCGTCTCGCCCCGCCACCGCCGGCGCGGCGAGCATGGCGTTGAGGACGGCCTCCTGGGTCGCCTCGGCGGCCGCGCGAAACGGCAGATCGATTCGATTCTCGTTGAGCACGACCATCGGCGCGAGATCGGCGCGCTCATGATGGCTGATGCGGCCGGCCGTGCTGAAGGCCAGCGCGATATCGCCGCTGCCATTGCCCCAGAATGCGCCGAGCCGCGCCAGCCCCGCACCGCACCGCCTGGCAACGCGCGTCAGCTGCCGCGACTCCATCGGAATATCGGTCGCCACCACGATGATGACGGACCCACGCTCGGGCGCGGCCGCGTGCGGCATGGCGGGCGGAACGGGCCGGCGGCCATCAGGCAGAACCAGGTCTCCCGCATTGCCAAAATTGGCCTGGACCAGCACGCCGAGCGTATAATCCCTGCCGTCCAGCCTGAGCAGGCGCGAGGCCGTGCCGATGCCGCCCTTGAAACCAAAGGCGCTCATGCCGGTCCCGCCGCCGACGGCGCCCTCCTCGACCGGGCCTGCCATAGCAGCATCAAGTGCCGCGAAGGCGTCGCTCTCGCTCAGAACGCGCGCCCGAATGTCTGAGAGAAAACCGTCATTGCACTCGAGCACGACCGGATTGACCGTTCCGGTCGTCCGGCCAATGTCGGGATTGGCCGCGAGCGCGCGCGTGACCAGGGCATTGAAGCCAGTTCCGACCGACAATGTGTTTCCCAGCAGAAGCGGGGTTTCGATCTGGCCGAGTTCGGAGACCTGCACCAGCCCGGCACTCTTGCCAAAGCCGTTGATGACATCGACACCGGCGCGCAGTTTCTCGCGGAACAGATCGTCGCCGTGGGGCAGGATGGCCGTGAACCCGGTCTGGATATCCCCGTCGCGAATGGTCCTGTGGCCGACACGGACGCCGGCAACATCGGTAATCGCATTGAGTGGGCCGGGCGGCAGCGAGCCGCAGATCAAACCAAGGGAACGGGCGCGGGCAGACATGGGCGGCAATCCGGCTGGCTGACGATACTTCCGGCTATAGCGCAAACCCCGGCATCCGCCAGCACCGGAACGCAGCCCCGTTCCCGCGATCAGGGGGACCGGGCGAGAGCGATCGCATCGGCGACTTCCTCATAGCGATCGGTCAGGGTCGCGGTCGCGACGCGGATATGGGCGCTGGGGAGGACCGAGAACTTGCTGCCGGGATTGACCGCGATGTTGCGCGCGGCGAGCGTCACCATGGCGAAGGGCTCCGAGATGATCGGAACCCACAGGCAAAGGCCGCTTCCGGGCGCGGTGTGGATGCCGCGCGCGGCTAGCGCTTCAGCGAGCCTGTCGCGCCGCTGCTTATAGATGATGCGAGCCTTCGCCACGATATCCCGGCTCGCCTCGTCACGCAGCAGCCAGGAGGTTGCGCCCTGGAGCAGGCGGCTCGTCCAGCCCGCGCTGAAGGCCCGGTAGGACTGGACCTGTTCGACAATCGCAGCCGAACTCGACAGCACCGCGAGCCGCAGATCGGGCCCGAGGGTCTTCGAATAGGAGACGATATGGATGGTGCGCTCCGGAAAGCGCACGCCGAGTGACGCGGGCGGTGCCCCCGAGATGTCGGCCACGCCGTCATCCTCGATGATCAGCGCATCGCTCTCCGCAAGGATGTCGCCGATCAGCGCGAGCCGCTCAGCGCTGACCGTCTGCCCCGTAACCGAGTGCAGTCTCGGCTGGAACACGAATGCAGCAAGCCGTTCCTTCGCCGCGGCGCGGAGCGAGGCCGGCAGGGGGCCGTGCTCGTCGCAGGCCACAGGCACGATCCTGACGCCAAGATCCTCGAGGATATCGAGCAGCCGCATGGCCGTCGGATGCTCGATCGCGACGGCCGAGCCCGGCGTCACAAGGGCGCGCAGGGTATTGTAGACGGCATTGTAGCCGCCATTGGTGGCGAGGAATGCTTCCGGCCGATAGGGCCAGCACGCTTCGGCCGCCTCGCGCAGTTCCGGTACGACCCGGCTCCGTTCATAGCTGTTGAGCTTGTCGACCGTTGCGCCATGGGCCAGCGCCTCTGCGAGCGGTGGCAGCAGGGCTGTGTCGGGAATTGCCAGCGACAGGTTCAGCACGCCGGCGCCGTAGTCGCCGGAGCTCGCCAGCCGTTCCGGCTGGGCGATGAAGCGGTCCCCACTGACCCAGGTGCCGTTGCGCCCCCGGCCGCGAATGATCTTCTGGCGGCGCAATTCGCTCCAGGCCTCGGAGATCGTCGCGGGACTGACCTTCATTTCGTAGGCGATGTCGCGGATCGCCGGCAGCCGCGCCCCGACAGGCAGCGCCCCCGCCCTGATCAGCGCGCTGGTCTCCAGGGCGATGCCCCGGATGCTGCGATCAACGATCGTCCTTGCGAGCCAGTCGGCGCTGATCGAGCTGTTCATCTGCCGGCCATTTAATGTTCAATAACATAATAACATTTGCGCAGTCATTTTTGAACATTTAGCACTTGGCCTGTCGAGAGCTTTTCAGAGTTGCCAACATGGCTGTGACGCTGCGCCTTGCACTCCGCGATTGGGACTATATGACCCCGCTCGTTCTTGGCGACGTCTCCTCGCCCCGGCTGAAGATCCAGGTCGATCGCGTCGGCACACTGGTCGGCGATCTGGCCACCGACGAAGCTTACGATGCCGCAGAGCTGTCATTCAGCCGCTATGCCCAGCTGCGCCATGACGGCGACGACAAGATCGTCGGCATGCCGAACTTCATCATGCGCGGTTTTCGCCATCGCTGCATCGTGACCACCAAGGACAGCGCGATCCGCACGCTCGCCGACCTTGCCGGCAAGAAGATCGGCGTCACCGGCTGGCGCGATTCCGGCAACACCTGGACCCGCGCCGCCGTGCGCCGCGAAGGCGTCGGCGTCGAGGACGCCATGTGGTATGCCGGGCGCCTGACCGAGGCTCACCCGATCACCGACCGCCTCGACGGCTTCGGTCGTCCCGGTCGGATCGAGGCTGCTCCGGGTGAGCGCCCGATGGTGGATCTCCTGCGGGATGGCGGGCTCGATGCCGTCTTCACTCCCTTCATGCCCAAGGGCTTCTTCGATCCGGCCTCGCCGTTCCGTCAGGTGCTCGAGGATTTCCGGGCGGCGGAGACCACCTATTTCCACGAGGTCGGCTACATCCCGGGCATGCACCTGATCGGCTTCAAAGCCGAATTCGTCCGCGACCACCCCTGGATCATGGACGAGCTCAGTGCGTTGATCGACGAGTCGCAGCGGCTCTGGCTCGAGAAGCGCGAGAAATACGCCGATACGACACCCTGGATGTTCGACGAGCTGCGCCGTTGCGCCCGCGATCTGCCCTCTTCGTGGAGCGCGAGCGGTTTCGCCGAGAACGAAGTCATGATCGCCGATTTCGCGACCGAGCTCCATGAGCAGAAGATCCTGCCGCGCCTGCTGACACCGGCCGAGCTCTTCCCGCGGCAAGCGCGGACCCGCTGACACGCCCGAGAAGCGTTGCGACAGGCCGGCGCCACCGCCCGGCCTGCAAGTTCAGACAAGAATGKGGAGTAGCACCATGTATTTCAGATTGATTGCCTCCATCGCCTTCGCCGGATTGACGCTGGCCGGATCCGCGCTGGCCCAGCAGGGCACGATCGCGAAGCAGACGGTCAACGAGGAGCTGCGGGCGCGCCTGCCTGAGACGCTGCGCAGCAAGGGCAAGATGATTTCGGTCAATAACGGCTCCTTCCCGCCCTACGAGATCGTCACCGGCACCGAGATGAGTGGTGCGAGTTCCGACCTCACCGATGCCATCGGTCAGGTTCTGGGCGTCACGATCGAGCATGCGACGGTGGGAGGCCTGCCTGCCCTGCTCGCCGGCGTGAATGCCGGACGCTACCAGTTCGCCTTCGGCCCGGTCGGCGATTTTAAGAGCCGGCAGGAAGCCAACGACTTCGTCGACTGGGTCCAGGAATTCGTCGTCTTCGCCGTGCAGAAGGGCAATCCCAAGGGCATCACCTCGCTCGACACCGCCTGCGGCAACCGCATCGCCGTCATGGCCGGCGGCTCGGCCGAGCGCGTCATCCAGGTCCAGGCAGAGAAGTGCAAGGCGGACGGCAAGAGCCCCATCGAGGTGCAGTCCTACTCCGATCAGCCGAGCTCTATCCTGTCAGTCCGCTCCAAGCGCGCCGATGCCTTCTTCTCCTCGCAGGCGCCCCTCACCTATTTCGTCGCTCAGGCCAACGGCCAGCTTGAACTCACCGGCGTCGGTGCACGCAACGGGTTTGAGGATCTCTATCAGGGCGCCGTCGTTCCCAAGGGCTCGCCACTCGGCCCGGTCCTGCGCGATGCCGTCAAGATCCTGATCGATAACGGCACCTATGCCGCGATCATGAAGAAATGGGGCCTCGAGAACAACATGCCCAAGGAGCCCGGCCTCAATCTCGGTGGGGCCCTGCCGAAATGAGCGGCACGCCCGCGATGACCGCGCCGCGCTCCGGCGGCGCCGACCCGAGGGACGTGACCAACGCGCACGCCCCGTTCCCGATCGGCCGCCTGATCCTCTGGGCGGTCACGGCCATAATCGTCGTCGATTTCGGCCTGATCGTCGCCAGGAACGAGAATTTCGGCTGGCCGGTCGTCGCCGCCTATTTCCTCGACCGCACCGTGCTCAACGGCCTCTCGGTCAGCCTCGGATTGACGGTCGTCGCCATGGTGATCGGCACCGCGCTCGGGCTCGTCCTGGCGATCGCGCGGTTGTCGAAGGACACTCTCGCGAGCTCCTCCGCGTCGCTGTTCATCTGGTTCTTCCGTGGCACGCCGCTGCTCGTGCAGCTGATCTTCTGGTACAATCTCTCGACGCTGTTCCCCCAGATCTCGCTCGCGATCCCGTTCGGGCCGACCCTGGCGAGTTGGGAAACCAACTCGGTCATCACCCCCGTCACCGCTGCCATCGTCGGCCTCGCGCTGAACGAAGCGGCGTATATGGCGGAGATCATCCGTGGCGGCCTGCTTTCGGTCGATCGCGGCCAGGCCGAGACCGCCGAGGCCTTCGGCATGACCAAGGGCCGGGCGCTGCGGCGGATCATCATTCCCCAAGCCATGCGCTCGATCGTGCCGCCGACCGGGAACCAGCTCATCAGCATGATCAAGGCGACCTCGCTCGTCAGCGTCATCGCCATGGCCGATCTGCTCTACTCGGTTCAGTCGATCTACAACCGCACCTTCGAGATCATCCCGATGCTGCTGGTTGCGGTCCTCTGGTACCTGCTGATCACCTCGATCCTCAATGTCGGCCAGAGCTATATCGAGTGCTATTACAGCCGAGGCGAACGCCGCGACGGCGCGGCTGCTCCGCTGCCGGCCGTGCAGGAGGCAAGCCATTGACCGCCGCTGCAGCGACCACGCCGCTCGTCAGGGCCCGCGACATCCACAAGTCCTTCGACCATCTCGAGGTCCTCAAGGGCATAGACCTCGACGTGATGCCGGGTGAGGTCGTCGTCATCCTCGGGCCTTCGGGTTCGGGCAAGTCGACCTTCCTGCGTTGCATCAACCATCTCGAAGCCATCAACCGGGGCTTCATCGAGGTCGATGGCGAGCAGATCGGCTACCGGATGCGCAACGGCCGGCTGCAGAAGCTCACGGGCAATGGCATCGCGCGCCAGCGCCGCAAGATCGGCATGGTCTTCCAGCAGTTCAATCTCTATCCGCACATGACGGCGCTGGAGAACGTCATCGAGGCGCCGATCGGCGTCCATGGCGTGAGCCGCAAGGACGCGACGGCCGAGGCTCTCGACCTGCTTGATCGGGTCGGCCTTTCCGACAAGGCGGCAAGCTATCCGCGCCAGCTCTCCGGCGGCCAGCAGCAGCGCGTCGCCATCGCCCGCGCCCTGGCGATCAAGCCGAAACTGATGCTGTTCGACGAGCCGACATCGGCGCTCGACCCCGAACTGGTGGGCGAAGTCCTGGCGACGATGCGCGATCTCGCCCGCCAGGGGCTCACCATGATCGTGGTCACGCACGAGATCGGCTTCGCGCGCGAGGCCGCCGACCGGGTGGTGTTCATGGATGGCGGCAAGATCGTCGAAATGGGCCGACCGGAAGAGGTGATGGACAATCCGCGCCATCCGCGGACCCAGGCCTTCCTGTCGCGCTTCCTCTGACCTCCTTTGTTTGCATCGGCATTCCCGAAAACCGCGATCCGCGTTTCGGACCGATGCGCTAGCCGCAGTAATCCGGCCAGTGCCGGGTCGCATCCGCAAAGACCGAGATAGATCATGTCCGCGCTCGACAACAGCTTCGCCCGCGTCTCCGATTTCGAGGCCATGGAGGCCGATCTCAGGGCGACGCGCCGTTACCTTCACGCCAACCCGGAACTCTCCCACGAGGAGATCGAGACCGCGCGCTATGTCGCCGACAAGCTTACGGCCTGGGGCTACGAGGTAACCCGCAATGTCGGCGGCCATGGTGTCGTGGCGCGCCTGAGCAGCGGCACCGGCAAGGGCAGCATCGCGATCCGCGCCGATATGGACGCGTTGCCGATCACCGAAGAGACCGGCCTTCCTTATGCCAGCCTTCGGCCCKGCAAGATGCACGCCTGCGGCCATGACGGGCACACTGCCGTCCTGCTCGGTACGGCCGAATACCTCGCCCGCACCCGCCGCTTCGACGGCACGGTGACGCTGATCTTCCAGCCGGCCGAGGAGGCAGGCAAGATCAGCGGCGCCCAGGCCATGATTGCCGACGGGCTGTTCGAGCGCTTCCCCTTCGATGCGATCTTCGGATTGCACAATCATCCCGGCGCGCCGGAGGGCACGATCCTGCTGCGATCCGGCCCGATGATGGCCGCCGCCGACACGGTCACCATCACGATCAGGGGCAAGGGCGGCCATGCCTCGCGCCCGCATCTGACCATCGACCCGGTCGTGGTCGCCTGCCATCTCGTGGTCGCGCTGCAGACTGTCGTCTCACGCAATATCGACCCGACACAGACGGCTGTCGTCACGGTCGGCACTATCCATGCGGGCCAGGCCGTCAACGTCATCCCTGAAGAGGCCAGGCTGGCGCTCAGCGTACGCTCCTTCGAGCCGAAGATCCGCGACCTGCTGGAGGAGCGCGTCGTCAGGCTCGCCCGCTCGGTCGCGGAAGGCCACGGCGCGTCGATCGAGATCGACTACGAGCGCGGCTATCCTGTCGTGGTCAACGCCGAAGCCGAGACGGCCTTCGCGCGCATGGTCGCCGAGGAGCTGGTCGGCGCCGACAAGGTAGCGACCTGCCATCTCATCCCAGGCAGCGAGGACTTCGCCTATTTCCTCGAGCACAGGCCAGGAAGTTTCCTGCGCCTCGGCAATGGCCTCAACTCACCGATCCTCCACAGTGCGCAGTATGATTTTGCCGATGACAGCCTGACCGTCGGCGCCGCGCTGTGGGCCCGTCTCGTCGAGCGCTATCTGCAGGCCAACGGATAAAGCCGGGCCCTGTCGGCTTTCCGGATGCCGCCCCATAGTTGCCCTAGGCTCCACCGGGGCAACTTGCGGCGCGACGCTACCGTGGCGCTCGCTGGCTGAAGAGCCAAGTGCGCCATTCCGGCGCCAAGAACTGGTCCGGGCTGACTTTATGGTCCATCCCGTCATAGGTCACGAACATGGGCGAACCGCCGGCCCTGGCCAACGCATCGGCCCATGATCTCGACGCGGCATACGGATTCTCTCGATCGCCGGTTCCATGGACGATCAGGAACGGGACCTTCGCCGCTTGTTTCGCCAGGCCGCGCTGCGGCGGAACTCCCGAGAATGCGACGCCCCCGGCGAACGTCTTGGGCTTCGTTGCCGCGGCGATGATCGCCGCTGACGCCCCCATTGAGAACCCGACTAGGTAGACCCGCTGCGGATCGATCGGCAAGCGCTGTTTCAAACCCTCGACCAAAGCCAAAACGTCGACAAGATGGTCGCTCGGGGCTGCGGCCCGATTGATGCCTTCGCCAGTATAGTTTGCGCTGCGCGTCGGAAATTGCGGCACGACGACGTATGCCGGAAATTCACGGGCGATCGATGGAGCGGCCCAGCTCCGGATGAAAGGCCCAACCTGGCTGACATTGTCGGTGCCAACCCCACCCGATGCATGCAGTGCGATGACGAGCGGCAACTTCGCTTGGCTTTGAGCGGCCGGCGAAAGCAGACGATAGGGAATGCTGCGCCCGTTGGGACCGGCGAAGACGCTCGGCTGGAATACGTCGATCGGCATTTTGACGAGGGACTCGACCGCCGCCAACTGCGCCGGCGATGGCTGGGAGATGCGCCGATCTTCCCTGATTTCGCCGCCTTGAGCCGCGGATCCGGCTATGGTGAATGCCGCAAGCAGCGTCGCGGCAAGATTGAGCAATCGGCGCATCGTGTCCTCATCGGTTGCGAAATCTCAGGGTTCACCGCCTCTTCATCTGCCGTCGTCTGACGCTTCACAAACGGTCAAATCTCTGCCGAGCTGATAGATTTTCTTTGGGCTCAGAGCAGGCAATGGGCCTTCGAGCCGCTTTGTGGATTGTCGTGTGCGAGCGACCCTAGATCGCTTCGTGGCTCAGCCGGCGAACGCGGCTCAACCTCGCCTGCGAAGGTCTCACGCCTCGCGACGGCTCAGGACTTCCGGAAGCAGATCAGCTCGTTCACACCGCCCACTGGCGGGGCCGCAAATACCGTCAGTGACTACCAGTCCAGGCGTCGTAGCCAAGCCTCCGGACTGTCGTCGCCGGGCTCGGCCGGCGCCATGGGCGTCCTCACGGGGCGCGCGCCCAAACCGGGCCTTGGAGGCACGCGAAAAGGCATGGTCCCTGGAGAAGCCGAACCTGCGCGTGAGTTTGCCGATGCCGCCCCGTTCGAGCGACGCTCCGTTCAGCGCGAGACGCGCGCGCTCCAGCCTGCGTCGACGGATATAGTCCGACCCCCCGCCCAGTGGCGCGAACAGGCGATACAGCGCCGAGCGCGACAGCCCGAAGGCGCTGCACAGCATGGTCGCATCGCGCGCCGGGTCAGCGATGCGGCCGTTGCCTACGCACTGACGCTTCCTGGCGCCGGGATTTCAACCAGCTATGGCATGCCGGCGGTCAAGGTGAAGGGCCGGGCGTTTCTGTCGCCCGGGCACGAAGCTGGGTCCTTCTGCATCGCGATCGATCGTGACACGGTCACCATGCTGATGGCGTTGGCTCCGGCGACATACTGGCAAACTGCGCATTATGTCGGTTGGCCGGCAGTCCTGGTCCGGCAGGATGACGCGGATCCCGAGCA
>NZ_JBFTZN010000145.1:0-13972 GCF_056406775.1 Allobosea sp. P1_A7 | reverse complement strand
GTCCAGGATGTAGGGCCGCGCCTCGCCGTCGATTTGAACGGTCACTCGACCCGTCGGCTGTGGATGATCGATCACGATCACACCACCGGCGAAGTTGCAGATGTAGGATACGTCCGCGTCCGGCTGTGCGTGGTTGGCTAGGAAGACCGCGCTCGGGATCACCAGCGCTGCAAACTGCGAGATCATCGCGGCCTCCCCAAATCCTTGCCTTGTTCAATCAATACGTCGCCGTCGCACCAAGGTTCCACCGGGCAAGCACCCGCTCGCGTTAAGAATTGAAGCAGGAACGACGCGGTGGCGGCATAACCCTAAGCAAGCCCAACACGGGCAGTTACCCGCTAATTCCCTAATTATGAACGGTTATTCATGGAACACGCGATCCAGCCAGCCGTTTAGATTTGCGGCAGGGGCCATCAAAGGGAGAAGAACCATGATCAAGAATCTTGTTCTGGTCGCCGCGCTCGCCGTCGTTCCGGCGACCGCGTTCTCGCAGTCGAACTCTGGCGCGGCCGGTGGAGCCGCGAGCGGCGCGGCGACAGGGGCGGTCGGCGGCGCGATCGTCGGCGGACCTGCGGGGGCTGCGGTGGGTGCAGTCGGCGGCGCTGCTGCGGGCGCGATTGTCGGCGGAATCGCGGCCGACCAGCGCACCGAGTTCCGCACTTATGTAAGGGAACAGAAGGTGCCATCGGTGGCTTATCGCGAGAAGGTGGTCGTCGGCGCAACGCTGCCCGACACGGTAACCTATCGCGAGGTTCCGGCTCGCTACGGCAAGACCGAGTATCGCTACACCGTGGTCAACGACCAGACCGTTCTGGTCGAGCCGAAGACCCGCAAGATCGTTCAGATCATTGAATGATCAACTGGAGCCCACCCTGGCAGGTGGGCTCCATTCGATCGGGTTCACCCTGATCAACCGGAAGGAGCGCCATGTTACGGCCAATCCTGTTCGCCGCTGCTGTCGCGGCTACCGCCGCCTTCAGCGCTCCGGCGCAAGCCCGTGGCAGGCACAAGCCGCCTCCGTGGCAGGTCTGACGACCCTCGGGACGCCCGACCACGTTGAGCAGATCAAAAGGGTGACCACGGATACGAGGGCCACACGCACGGATCGCGCCATTGGGACCATGGACGTGGCTACGGTCGCTATTATGGGGCCGCCTCCACATGCTTGCACCTATGGCAGGCCCGCACTCGACTTCGAGCTCGCGAGTGTCTGGCGTGTGTGACCTGCGAATCCAAACCCTCACTGAGCATTGGCACAGCTCTGCATTGGCTAACCATTSGAGGTCAGCACATGAAGCGATTCCACTTCTCAGCCATTCGGGACGGCAAGGAACGACAGAATATGCTCGAGCCTGACGCCGCCCTTGAGTTGCCGAGCGTCGAGGCGGCGCGAGAAGCCGCAGATGATGCACTGCGGGAAATGGTAGGCGAACTACCGCCTGGACCTGCCAAGGTCGCTCTGGTCGTTCGAGATGACAGCGGTGCCGTGGTGGACGGGCTGGAGCTGGAAATCCGGCCCCTGAAGCCGTATTGAGGGCCGTGCTGCGCGGCGAGCATCGGCTGTGCGCCCTCGTACCCGGCGACCTCATAGCCCAATTTCGAGTTGACCGAGCGGCCGTCGGTCATGGCGGCCGAGTCATTGTCGCGCCTTGGATCGGATGTCCTCGCCCTGGGCGTTGGGCGAACTTTTGTGAAACGCTCGCGTTACCACGCGGTCTTCGTTCACCAGGAGAACGCCACGGCCATGGCAACGATCTCGACGACGGCTATTCACCTCGCGGAGCACGAGTGGGTGCCCAACAACCCGCGCTTGCCCGTAATCGTCTATGACGCCGCATTCCCGGGAGATACGGAAGATCTCGCGACTGCCATGGAGGCGCGCTTCGGCGCGAACGGCTTGCAGGCGCAGTGGCGAAATGGAATTTACGACTTTCTCCATTATCACTCGCAGGGGCACGAAGTTCTCGGCATTGCGGCTGGCTCAGCAGAGGTGATGCTCGGTGGGCCAAAGGGACGGAATTTATCAGTCCGAGCCGGCGACGTGTTGCTGCTCCCGGCTGGCACCGGACATTGCCGTGGCAATGCCTCCAGCAACTTCCTGGTGATTGGAGCCTACCCGCCCGGTCAGAGCGGTGACATCATTCGCGGCGCACCAACCGCCACGATTCGCGAAGCCATGGCGCGGTTGCGCTTTCCGTCAATGGATCCCGTTAATGGACAGGATGGTCCCCTAACGCAGCATTGGGCCGACAACTTGTAAGCAAAACTCAAACCTGGCGGGTTTGCCCATGGCAGCTCAAGGGCTCGCGCAGGGCGACGCTGCTGCGCAGGTCCGATTTGCCTATTGGGTGCGCACGCGGTCCGATCGCTTCCTTACAGGCATCTTGTAGGTGCTCATGTTGGACATTTTATCACCCGCGTGGATTCAGGACCTCATGCAGGCTGATGGCCTATGGGTGCTCTTTGCCGTGGTAATGCTTGAGAGCATGGGGGTGCCGATGCCGGGGGAAACCGCGCTGGTGACGGCTGCTCTCTACGCCGGCTCGACCCATGGAATCGGTATTCTCCCGGTGCTGACCGTTGCCGCTATAGCTGCCATCGTCGGCGACAACATCGGGTACCTTATTGGCCGATCGATTGGGCTTCGATTGATCGTGCGCTACGGCAGATACGTTGGCATCAACGAGGCACGGCTCAAGGTTGGCCAGTATTTGTTTCTGCGGCACGGCGGCAAGATCGTCTTCTTCGGCCGCTTCGTCGCTCTTCTTCGCACCTTTGCCGCTCTCCTCGCCGGAGCCAACCGCATGCCGTGGCTGCATTTTCTTCTCATGAATGCGCTTGGAGGGGTGACCTGGTCCGCACTGTTTGGCGGCGCCGCTTATCTGTTCGGCGAGAAGATCAAGCTGGTCGCAGGACCGATAAGCCTGCTTATCCTGGCATGCGCAACCGGCCTGGTCGTGGCCGGCGTCGTCTTCCTACGACATCATGAGAGGGAATTKGAGGAGCGGGCGAGCGCTGCCCTGTCGCCCCCATCGACGCAGGGGTCCTAAGTCACGCAACCGATCGGGCGCGCCCGGACATCCCTCGGGTTTCGCCGGCGCAATGGCCCGCTCTCCGCCCAACCCAGCCGGGAGCCAATGGTCAGCATCCGGATCATCAGCTACGGACCGAGCGAGCGCCGACCCAACTCGGGGAACGGCCCTAGATGCACTCGCAGGCCGGATAGTTCTACGGCCTCTACCCGGAACCCCCCGAGGACCGAGCGTCGTCACACCCTTCGCATCAGACTCCAAGGCTGTCCCCAAGCAGCGACGTTCGGCCAGCGGACGCCCGGCGCAGCATGCCGAAATAGTGCGATCGAAACGCGGGGAAAATCGTCAGCGCCGGATAGAGCGGCTCAGTGAGCGGGCCGAGGCGGTATGCGATGGGAGGAATCAGCGTTTTCGAGGCCAGTTCGCTCTCGAACTCGGGAAACAGGTCCTGGATGTGGCGGCGTGTCATGGCCCTGACATTGCGGTTCCAGGGATTGGGGTAACGCATGTCATACCAGATGATCACCCCGTTCGGAGACAGGACGCGATTGATCTCGCGCGCCACGTTCCTGGCCATCAGGGGGCTCAGGATCGAGGAGAACACCGTGAAGACCAGGATGAAATCGAAATGCTGGTCGGGAAACGGCACATTCTCCGCATTGGCTTCCGTGAACGATACGTCCGGGCATTTCCGTTGGGCGGTCGCGAGGGCTTCCGGCAGCAGGTCGATCCCGAACAGGCGGTCGTTGGGAAAACCGTAGCGCTGCAATCGGCGGACCAGATCTCCCGTCCCGCAGCCCAGGTCGAGGACCCGATATTGCTCAAGGGGTGTGGCCGCTTCCCGATCAAGCAACCCGTACAGGGCGACATCGCGATCGCGCACCATGCGCAGGCGTCCGGGGCGTCTCTCATTCTCCGGATTTCCGCGATCCCTTTCCGCATATTCCGCATAGGCGGATTTGATGCGCTCGACTTCGGCCGCCGTCGAGTGATCAGGGACATCGTCAGGGCGTGGACGCATTTGAACGACCGACATCGCAATCTCCCAGGCTGAACCGCCGATTACCTCTCGCGGATGCGCTCGGGGCATTGCTATCCTCGCCATGCGCTCCAGGCGTTGGGATCTGTTGGAACGCTGCTGACAACGGGGCAAGCGGGGCGCCCGAACTGGCATCCTGCGTACTCATCGAGGCCGCCCGGTTGCCGCTGAGCCCGAGCTCTCGCCTCAATGCGACCCTCCGGTCATCGAGACGCATGCGACGGTCTCGAGCCGAGGCGCCCACGGTMGGCGTCCGGTCGCACGAGAAACGAGGGCTCCCCCTCGGGGCTTCGGTTTCAAAGGTCAACTGCGCCCCAGCAAGCCAAGGCTGTCTCTGGTACGCGCCAAGCCGAAGCCCGGCATCCTCCGAACGAAGGATGAATCCGGCATTCCGGCGCGGCCGTGGCAATTCGACCAGACGATGCAGTCGCGTCGGATGGACGGTGGACGGCAGCGCTCGCCTGATCAGCGCGCGCAATTCGTCCCGCTTTGATTGGCCAAGCTTTGCAGTGCTGCCGAGTCTGGAACAGTTCGCAGGCGAAATATCGACGGGGGCCGCTCGAGGTCCGAAGTCGGCCGACTTCGTTCATTCGCAGGATGATCAAGCCCCCCTTTGAGCGTAACCGATTGAGGTCAAACCCGTAGCCGTGCTGAGCACAAGATTGACCAATGCCCCGATGCACAATCGGCGCCGATCGTGAACGCCCGCGCGCCTGTCATGTCATGCGCTATGCCTGCTTAAGCAAGGCCAGCCGGCGCCGTCGTCGACGCCCCCTGGGGCGGTCCCCCAACGTCCGATCGCATCCATCACAATCCGATCTTACTCGCTCCACTTATGTCGCTGTGAGCCGCCAATGGTTGGACTTCGCGGTTCGCGCGAGCGTGGCGGAAATCTCTCTAGATGCCGCAAAGGGGCATGCATCCATCCGAGCCACGTCACCGAAGAGAGGCCAGCCATGAACCCGCAGAAGCTCAGTTCAAGTGTTACCCCCCGTGGTCCTCATGATCGGACTGGCCATAACCCGGTCTCCCGTCCGGCTGGGGCCTATCMGCCTAACGGCGACGACGAGAGGGCTGGACAGCGACGGCAAAATACCGTGGGAAGGCTCCAAACAAGTCAGGAAGGCAGGGTCGGGAGGCTCACGCCGGAATCTCGGGCCACCCAACCGTCGGCGGCGATGCTTGACAGAATGCGAGCGCTCTACGCCGAACTCACCCATGCCGCCGTTGAAGCCAGCACGGCGCTTGGAAGGCCTGATAGTCCGGCGGCCTCGCTGGCCGTGTTCAATTGCGCACATCGCAATGTCGTCAGCCTCGTGCGACTGATCACGGCGATTCAAGACCCGGAGACAGAATAATCCCCTCCCGGCCGAAGTGCGGGAGGCCGGAGGGGCGAGATGACGGTCGGGTTCGGTCGGCGTAAACCACCCTGAGTCTCCCGGAGGATTTCAGCGGGGATTGATGGTCTGGTGCTGATAGGGCGCCCCGGGCGGCGGCGAGGGCATTCTGGACCCGGCCTTCCCTGGACAAGCCCCGCAGGCTCATCGGATTTTCCGGATCGTCGTCCCCGAATCTTGGCATCGACGGCGGCGAAGAGACCTACCGTGAAAGGTCGATAGTCAGACGCGCAGCCCTGCCGCCATATGGTCACTAAATGACCAGATCAGCTTCAGCCTCTGACCGCATTCGCGTTATGAAATTGGACGCCTATCCACAGCTCATGGAAGGAAATCCGATGCGAAAGATCATAACAACTGTGGTCGGCGCTACGTTCATTCTGGCAGGCAGCGCGAATGCGCAGGGTCTATCGCAGCCCACGCCTCCGTCTGCATCACCGCAACAGGGCTCGGGCCGAGCAACTATCAAATCGGTGAGCGTCGTCGATCTCGCTGCGCTTCCGGCCGAGGCCCAGGTGCAGGTCAACCAGGTACGGACAAATCATTCGGCTGACGAGATCCAGCAATTGCAAGCGGCCATAGAGAATGAGCCGGAGCTGAAATCGGCGCTCGCGGCGAAGGGCTTCACATCACGGGACGTGGTCGTTGCCCAGCTCGGTGAAGACGGCATGCTGACCATCGTTGCAAAACGGGCGAGCTGATCGCCATGTGGTCGCTCCTGGCTCTGCGACGTCGCAGGTCATTCGACCAATGAGCCTATCCGGCTATTCGGATTTAAGTGTGGAAGTTACACCTAAATCCTGGCTCGATCGCGACGGCAGCTAGGCCGCCGCCCGCTGTGTCTTTCCCGCACCGGCGGGATCAGCGCTTGGTCAGAGTGCCTTGCAGGGTCGCGCCGTTGGACGAGTTCCGGCCGGTCAGGGTGGCGGTGTTGCCGTTGATCGTCAGCGTCCGATCGTCTGCTTGCCGAATGTCAGGCTGTTGCCGTCGCGACGAGCGGTCACAGTGCCGCTGCCCTGGCTGGTTGTGCCGGTGACCGTGGCCGAGTTTGAGGTGACCTTTGAGACGGCTCTGCTCGAAGGTGCTGCCGTTCGACTGCGAGACGGTCCCCGAGTAGGTGCCTTCGAGCGGCGCTGCGGAGGCAGCGCTGACGCTTAGGGCCAGAGCGACCGCGACGAATGCGAGCTTCTTCATCTTCATGTCCTTAGTGTTGGGGTTTTCTGGTTCTCACCCCATCCGGACTCGTCCAAGCGGGCGAAGCGATCCTCGTGTGTTGTCGCGGTCAAACCAGTGATTCCACACTTAAATCCGAACAGCCGCCTATCCAAACGGTGAAAAATTCGAAGCGCCCGCCCCTGTGGGCCAGGGATTGATCACTGCCACATGCGGGGCCGCAATACGGCACMGGACTCGCGAAATCACCCCAGAAACTCCGAACAATGGTCATGCTGCGCCGTTTGCATGGGCCTGCGTCGTTCGTACCGACCTGGCGCGGCGGTCCAATTGTTCCAGGCGAGCGGCGCACCAATACCGATACCGTCGCGCATTCAGACTAGGAGAAGCCGATGAATGGCGTGAAATTGTCCGCGATTGTGCTTGCGATGTCTGCCGCACTTGCAGGGCCTGCTCTGGCGCAGGGCGTCTCGGTCGATAACCAGACTCGCGGCAAGGCACAGGGCAAAATCGGCGGTCCCGCGACCTCAGCCAGCGGAAATGCCGATGTCGACGCTGAGGTCGTGGCCCCACGCGTCAAGGCAGGCGTCAGCGGGCATGGCAGCGCTGGAGCCAAGGCTGGAAAGAAAGCCACTGGCGCTGCTGGCGCATCTGGAACCACTAAAGTCGACGAACTCGACTAGTCCGTCTGACATCGAGCCCAAATCGGGTTGGGCAGGGTAGGCCTGCCAATCGAACAAAGAGTGAGGCGCGCGCTCGATGGCCCGGCCTCACTCCGCAATTTGGGCCAGTCACGCCGTCATCTCGCCTACGACCGTTTGACCCGACGGTATTTGGTAGCAAAGACCACCGGATCAACAGCGCCCCCCGCGAGGTCACACGCCCGGACACGTAAGGGAACTGACGGAATCGGCAGGAACCATCGCTTGGTTGTTTTGTTCTCAGCCGAAGGGGTGTTCAGCCGCTGCGGCGCCAGCGCGAGGGATGGGAACATCAAATGCAAAGCCACCGCGACAACGAACTCAGGCGGCGGGACCTGTTGATCGCCGGAGCCGCATCTGCGGCGCTTGGCGTTCCTTCCCTGGCACAAGCCGCGGCGCCTCCAACCGCCGAAAGATCGGCGATGCAAGCCCCCACTTCCAATTCGGACGTCTCGATGGTCGTGAATGGCGAGATGCGCAAGCTCAGGCTGGATGTGCGCACCACGCTGCTCGACGCGCTTCGTGAGCATCTTCATCTGACCGGAACCAAAAAGGGTTGCGATCACGGCCAGTGCGGTGCGTGCACGGTGATCGCGGAGGGCCGTCGGATCAATTCATGTCTCACGCTGGCGGTGATGCACGAGGGCGACAGCATCACGACCATCGAGGGGCTGGGCAGGCCCGAGAATCTGCATCCGATGCAGGCCGCCTTCGTGAAACATGACGGATATCAATGCGGTTATTGCACGCCCGGCCAAATCTGCTCGGCGGTCGCAGTGATCGAGGAGATCAAGGCGGGCATTCCAAGCCATGTCACTGCTGATCTGATGGCTGACCCGGAGTTGACGCCCATAGAGCTCCGGGAACGCATGAGCGGCAACATCTGCCGCTGCGCCGCCTATCCCAACATCATAGACGCCATCAGCGAGGTGGCTGGGAGGAAAGCATGAAGTCCTTCATCTATGAACGTGCAGGTTCGCCAGCCGAAGCAGTCGCCGCAGCCACACGTGTCCCGGGCGCCAAATTCATCGCCGGCGGCACCAATCTGCTTGATCTCATGAAGCTTGAGATTGAAACGCCCACACACCTGGTCGACGTGAACGGCCTCGCCTTCGACAAGATCGAGGCCACGCCTGACGGTGGCTTGCGCATCGGGGCGCTAGTGCGAAACACCGATCTGGCATCAGATGTGCGCGTGCGACGCGACTATCCCCTGCTCACACGCGCATTGGTCGCCGGAGCCTCCGGCCAACTGCGCAACAAGGCAACCACCGCGGGCAACCTGCTTCAGCGTACACGTTGTCCGTATTTCTATGACATCGACCAGCCGTGCAACAAACGTCAGCCTGGCAGCGGCTGCGCCGCCATCGGCGGATTCACGCGCAATCACGCGATCCTGGGCGCGAGCGACGCCTGCATCGCGACGCACCCGAGCGACATGGCCGTGGCCATGCGCGCGCTCGACGCGACGGTGGAGACGCTGCGCGCGGACGGCACAGCTCGGAGCATTCCCATCGCCGGGTTCTATCGATTGCCCGGCGACACTCCCCAGATCGAGAACGAACTCATGCTCGGAGAACTGATCACTGCGGTCACGTTGCCGAAGCCCGTCGGCGGCCGGCAGATCTATCGCAAGGTCCGCGACCGCGCCTCCTATGCCTTCGCATTGGTTTCGATCGGCGCGATCGTTCAGCGAGACGGTAGCGGGTACGTGGCGCTCGGCGGCGTGGCCCACAAGCCATGGCGTGTCGAGGCGGCCGAAGCCGAATTGCCGCGCGGCGCCAAGGCGATTGCGTCGCAACTTCTCGCCGGCGCCGCCCCAACCCGACAGAACGCATTCAAGCTGCCGCTGATCGAGCGCACCCTTGGCGCCGTTCTGGCCGAAGCACGAGGCTAGCGTCATGAGGTTCGACACCCCAGCAACGACCAATCCGATTGACCAGCTCAAGGTGATCGGTCAGCCCACCGATCGGATCGACGGCCGGCTCAAGACGACGGGTACGGCGCCCTACGCCTATGAACGACACGATGTCGTGCCGAACCAGGCCTATGGCTACGTTGTAGGCGCGGCGATCGCGAAGGGACGCATCGCCTCGATCGATCTTGCGGAAGCGAAGGCCGCGCCCGGCGTGCTCGCGATCGTCACCGCGGAGAACGCGGGCAAACTCGGCAAGGGAAACCGGAACACCGCGGCCTTGCTCGGTGGCCCTGCCATCGAGCATTACCATCAGGCGGTTGCACTCGTCGTCGCGGAATCATTCGAGCAGGCGCGCGCCGCCTCGCATCTGATCCAGACGGACTATGCACAGACCGAGGGCGCCTTCGACCTCACTGCTGCGAAGAGTTCGGCTGGCACCCCCAAACCGGGCTTCGGCGGACCGGCCGATACCTCAGTCGGAGATTTTACTGCTGCGTTYGCCGCCGCGCCCATCCAGCTCGACGAGACTTACACGACGCCCGATCAGTCGCACGCGATGATGGAACCTCATGCCTCGATCGCAGCCTGGGACGGGGACAGGCTCACGGTTTGGACGTCCAATCAAATGATTGCCTGGGCGGCCGCCGATCTCGCGCAGACGCTCGGTATTCCCAAGGACAAGGTCCGCGTCTTGTCGCCATTCATTGGCGGCGGCTTCGGCGGAAAGCTGTTCTTGCGCGCCGACGTGCTGTTGGCGGCGCTCGGCGCGCGAGCGGCCGGGCGGCCGGTCAAAGTCGCCTTGACTCGCCCGCTCATAGCCAACAACACGACGCACCGACCGGCAACGATCCAGCGCATCCGCATCGGTGCCACGCGGGACGGCAAGATCACTGCGATCGGCCACGAAAGCTGGTCTGGCGACCTGCCGGGTGGTGATCCGGAAACAGCGGTGAGCCAGACGCGCCTGCTCTATGCCGGGCCCCACCGCATGACCTCAATGCGGCTAGCGGTGCTCGACCTCCCTGAAGGGAACGCGATGCGTGCGCCGGGCGAGGCATCGGGGATGATGGCACTCGAGATTGCCATCGATGAAATGGCGGAGAAGCTCGGGCAAGATCCGGTAGAGTTCCGCATCCTTAATGACACCAAAGTCGACCCTGAGCATCCGGAGCGCCCGTTCTCACAGCGTCRTCTCGTCGAATGCCTGCGTACCGGCGCGGAACGGTTCGGTTGGAGCAAGCGTCAGCCCCAGCCGGGCCGAGGGCGCGATGGACGCTTTCTTGTCGGGATGGGTGTCGCCGCCGCCTTTCGCAATAATCTGCTGACAAAGTCGGCGGCACGCGTTCACCTCGACGGCAATGGCACCGTGACGGTCGAAACCGACATGACGGACATCGGCACCGGCAGCTACACCATCATTGCCCAGACCGCGGCGGAGATGATGGGCTTGCCGGTCGCGAAAGTGACCGTCCGCCTCGGCGACTCGACCTTTCCGGTCTCTTGTGGCTCGGGCGGGCAATGGGGCGGCAACAATTCGACCGCCGGTGTCTATGCCGCTTGCGTCAAGCTGCGCGAGGCTGTGGCCCAGAGGCTCGGCTTCAATTCCGCGGAAGCTGTGTTCGCCGATGGACAGGTCCGCCTGGGCAATCGAAGTGCGTCGCTCGCCGAGGCCGCTGGTGCAAGCGGCCTCGTGGCCGAGGACAGCATCGAGTATGGCGACCTCGCAAAAAAGTATCAGCAATCGACGTTCGGCGCGCATTTTGTCGAAGTCGGCGTCGATGCAGCCACAGGCGAGACCCGTGTCAGACGTATGCTCGCCGCCTGCGCCTGTGGCCGCATCCTGAATCCGAAGACGGCACGCAGCCAATTGATCGGAGCCATGACCATGGGCGTCGGCGCCGCCCTAACGGAGGAACTGGTCGTCGACACACGCACCGGCTTCTTCGTCAATCACGACCTCGCAAGCTATGAGGTTCCGGTTCATGCCGACATTCCGCATCAGGACGTTATCTTTCTCGACGAAGAGGACCCGATCTCATCGCCGATGAAGGCCAAAGGGGTCGCCGAACTCGGCATTTGCGGGGTCGCCGCCGCGGTCGCGAATGCGATCTACAATGCCACGGGCGTGCGCGTGCGCGATTACCCGATCACGCTGGATAAGCTCATTGATCAGTTACCCGAAATGCCGTGAGCATGGCGGCACACCTGCGCTTGTTACTCCGCMGCTTCACGCATGTGCAGGTTCAGCTCCGCCAAATCGATYCGTTTGAAAAGCGGTGCTTCGATRGCAGTYTTYAMGCTGAYTTCTTCGCCYGAGAGCGCGCGTTGAATCGCGAGGCCCATGACGCGGGACAGCCTTGGTGGGAAGGCGTTCGCAACCTGCCGGAATTGCGCCTGGCGCGATCCGGAGAAGACCCAATTGTCTGGAAAATCCTGGAGGCGAGCAAGCATCGCCAGGGTCAGATGGGGGATGTCGTCGTAGTTCGGGCCGGGGGCGTCTTTTGCAACCTTGTCGGGATTCACGCCGATATCGCGCCACGCCCGGCGCGAATTTGGCTGAGCGAGGTCCATGCCCATCTTCTTCGCGCTCCCCCCGATGAGCGTGGGCGCAAGGCCATCGGCTTTGGCCACCCACTCATCGAGGCCCGTCCAGCCGCAAGCTCCCATCAAGTCCTTCAGCAGCGTGCCCACCGACGTCGGTGTCACTTCAGGAGCAAGTGGCCAACGGAAGCGATGCATCATCCCGCGCCGCATCGCCACGAGGATCGCGCGACGGCGATTCTGCCCCAGGCCGAACACAGGCCCTTCAATGACACGCCAATCCGAATCGTAACCGAGTCGTTCGAGCGTGGAAAAGACGTTGAGCCTGCGGAGAGCGTGGGTGACCTGAGTGATCCCAACAACATTCTCGATCATCACCGCCTTCGGACGGATCTGCTGGACGATCTCAAGAGCGCGATCGAACAAATCCCGCTCGTCAGCCGCGCCGCGGCGTTCACCTGCTTGCGAGTAGGGTTGGCAGGGCAGCCCGCCCGCGACGAGGTCAACACCCTCGAAGCGGCTGATATCAATCGTGTTGATGTCAGCCTCGATGAGGGGCCACTTCGGGCGATTGCTGCGAAGGGTCGCGGCAGCCTCCGGATTTTTCTCGACAATGCCGACGTGGCGGAAACCGGCTGCATGCAGCCCGATCGCCTGCCCACCCGCACCGGCGCAGAGTTCAAGCACCGAATACCGATAGGGAGCAGAGGGCCGTGAGGCAGATCTCCGTGGATGGCGATCGAGTGCGACGCCACCGTTGGGTACGGGACGCTTTCGGCCCGCCAGTTCCGGGATTTCCTGGCCCAGCGCCCATCCAAGAATCTCGTGCAGGTGCTCATCGATCCAGAAGGGGTGAACGTCCGGCCAGCACCAGCCTTCCATGGAGCAGAGCTTACCCGCCGCAATCTGTTCAAGAGCATCCTGCACCGTGATCCAGGAACGCTCACCCAATGAGCTGCTCGGAGTGAGCACTTTGGCGGGAACGAGTTCCCGGAGTTCCTTCGCAAGATGGCTTGCATCCACGGAAAGCGCCTGGACTCTTGCCAACGTCTCGGCCGAACAGTCCTCCGGAGTAGTTTCGTTGTAGAGCGCCGCGAACGCATTGGCCAAACCGGCGAGATCCAGAATGAAGCGATCCACCTGGKCCTTCGCCTTCAGCCGGGCAACTCGCTTCAACTCATTGATGGCGGTGCGATCGGGCTGCGAGGAGTTTCGAGCATCTCCGGCAAGTACGTCGCGCCGGAGCAAGCGGAGGTCCGCCAACGACAAGGTCCGCCCGGAGCGCAACACGGTCAGCGCTTCAGMCCGGACAGTGGCGGGCTGCTTGGCCAGTCGGCACAGAACACCGACTTCAATSGCACTCCGCTCAAGATCGGCTCGCTCTGGACCGGCGAAGTCGGCCAAGAGCAGGTACGCGTTTGCCTCCGTCCGAGACACGCGGCACTCATTTCTGATGAACGCGAGAAGCTGCGCYTTCGACAGGCGTTGGCCGAAGGCCTTGCACTGATCAGCCAGGGCGAACGCATCGGTAATGGCGCGACGACGACCAGCGAGCGCGCGATCACGGATCTKTTTGAGACTCTCCAGCATGTGCCGGTCGTCACCGGTGGCCTGGACCTGTGAAGAGCCCTCCCCCTTCTTGTTGGCCGAACGACCCTGGTCGGTTTCGCGCGAACTGCCGGTCAGCCGTGGCTGTTGCTCTGGAGCGTTTTCCTCGAATGCAGGAGCCTCTGATTCAAAAGAAGAACTGCGGTCGACAAAGATAGAGGTGTCTTCGCTCATCAACACAGGCTCCGGAACTTCTGGGGCTCCATGCCAGCGAGGCCGTGCATTTCACGTGAGCACAATTGCTAAAATCCGAAGGACCCAAGGTACCGTACCGAAGCCGCGTTGCCAGTCGTGCGGTCCGGCGCAACGTCGATGCCACCCGGGGAATCAGGTCTGTTTCTGGGCGCAAAGCCAAACCGCTTCCGCCCCTCCCCCATTGTTGAGAAGCCCGTGTGGCCCAATCGAAAGAAGCCCGCTGGCAGGACACTTCCGTCCCGGGAATCGGATCAATCCGGATACTCGCAAGCGAGGCGATCGTAAGCATCCTCAGACGCTGCGTCGCCCGCCATGGCATTTTCAAGTTCACCTTCGTCGATAAGCACCCCGCCGAAATGGCCCACGAA
>NZ_JBFTZN010000144.1:0-27485 GCF_056406775.1 Allobosea sp. P1_A7 | reverse complement strand
GGCATGAAACAGGCAACAGGGGGACGATCGACAGCATCGGGCCGACCCGGACGATGCCGAACCCGACGGATTTCACGCAATACGGGCTGCTCGCGAAGATCCAGCACTATGTCGACGATGTGCACCGGTTCGGCATTACCGGCGAGTTGTTCAAGCGCGAGGACAAGGTCAACGTCCTCACCTCGACAGTGTCGCCCACCGGCAATTTCCGCCCGGGCAGCTATGACACCGGCGAGGATGTCGAGCGCCAGCGTGTCTCGCTGACCTATGATTACAAGCTGCCGGGTGGCTTCCTCGACGCACGCMAATCTCTATTGGCAGAACGTCAAGCGTAACGCGCTGGTCTCAGCCTACCGCTTCACCAGCGTCATCGGTCCCTATACCCGCAACAACGAAACCGAGCAGGAGGCCTTCGGCTTCAACGGCCATGTCGTGAAGAGCTTCCAGACTGGCATCTTCTCGCACGGCATCACGCTCGGCACCGAACTGCGCACGACGACGCTGAACCAGTATTCGGCCGGTGTCGACAATTGCCGCCGGCCCTATACCGGCGCCTTCACCGCCTGCAACAACCTGCACACCAATCAGGCCGACCAGCCGAAGGTCGACGGCAATGCGATCGGCGTTTTCGCGTATGACGAGATCGGCATGCTCGACAACCGCCTGCGCCTCACGCCCGGTGTTCGGTTCGACTGGTATGAGGAGAAGCCGCAGAACACGCCGGCCTACACCAATGGCGGCTCCAGCCCGGTCGGCTTGCCGCCGTCCTCCAGCGACAGCGCCTGGTCGCCGCGGGTGCGGCTTGAATACGACGTCCTCAAGGACGCCGGCATGTTCAAGGATGTTACAGCTTTCGCGCAGTGGTCGAAGGGTTTTCGCGCGCCGACTGCAAGTGAGCTCTATGGCCGCTTCGGTGCGGTTGGGACCTATCTGCGCATCGGCGATCCCACGCTGCGCCCTGAAACCAGCAACGGCATCGATGTCGGCTTCCGCTTCGGTGACCGGGCCTTCGGTGGTTCGGTGACATATTTCCACACCAATTACCGCAACTTCATCGAGACCGTGCAGATCGCGCCGCCGAATGCACTCTATCCGCAGGGCGGCATTCAGGGGCCGCGGAACGTCGCGCGGGCCGAGATCCAGGGCGTCGAGGCGAATTTCCAGTATGCCTTCGCCGAGAACTGGCTGGCGCGCGGCTCCTTCGCCTATA
This sequence comes from Allobosea sp. P1_A7, assembly GCF_056406775.1. NCBI lineage: Bacteria > Pseudomonadati > Pseudomonadota > Alphaproteobacteria > Hyphomicrobiales > Alloboseaceae > Allobosea > Allobosea sp. P1_A7. The sequence goes on along the minus strand of NZ_JBFTZN010000144.1, from coordinate 26,275 downwards.
CCCGGGGTCAGAACAAGGACAACAACACGTTCCTGAACTCGATTCCGCCGATGCAGGGTATCGTCGCAATCGCCTATGGAACCGACATCTGGGGCGCCGAGGTCTCGACCAAGCTCGCTGCCGCACGTGACGACGTCGCTGCAACGACCGGCACGAATGCCGGTTTCAAGGCTCCGGGCTATGCGCTCTTCAATGCTTCGGCGTGGTGGCGGCCGACGAAGCTCGCCGATATCGAGCTGCAGGTCGGCGTCTACAACATCTTCGACCGCAAATACTTCGATGCGGTCAACGTTCCGACGGGCACGCTTGCCCAGGCGCGCGACTACTACAGCGAGCCGGGGCGCACGGTGAAGGCGACGCTGAAGTACCAGTTCTAGAGTCACCCCGCGGGCGGAGTAACAAAGAGGGCCGGGCAGGGATGCTCCGGCYCTTCCGGTTCGTCACGAAGGGGAACGTCTATTCGCCCTCGGGGGCTTTCACCGGGCGCGTATGCCGCGGCCCCTCCGCCAGGGATTTGAACACGCCGCGCAAGGTGCGCGCCTCCTGTTCGGTCATCTCCAGACGGTGCAGGATGTCGCGCAGATTGGCGGTCATGACCGGCTTCTTGCCGGGCGGGAAGAAGCCGCAGCGCTCGAGTTCGCCTTCGAGATAGCCGAACATCGAAAACACCGTCTCACGCGTCGCGGGCGGGGAGAGGTTGTTCTCGCGGAAGGGCGGCTCGCCATCCGTCGTCTTGAACCACTCGTAGCCGGCCAGCAGCACGGCCTGGGCGAGATTGAGCGAGGCGAAGGCCGGGTTGACGGGAAAGGTCAGGATCGCGTCGGCGAGCGAGATCTCTTCATTGGTCAGGCCGATGCGCTCGCGACCGAACAGGATGCCGACCCGCTCGCCGCCGCCGACACGCTCGGCCAGGGACGGCATCACCTCGGCTGGCGTGAAGACGCGCTTCATCTGGCCGCGTTCGCGGGCGGTGGTGGCGAGCACATGATTGAGATCGGCCGTCGCGGCGGCGGCGTCAGGGTAGAGCCGGGCATTCTCGAGGATATGGGTCGCACCGGAGGCTGCGGCGGTTGCACCCTTCTTGAGGCCTCCACCGGCGGGCCAGCCATCGCGAGGGGCCACGAGTCGCATCTCGGAAAGGCCGAAATTCGCCATGGCGCGAGCGCACATGCCGATGTTCTCGGCCATTTGCGGTTCGACCAGAATGATGACCGGGGCGGGGGTTCGCGTGGCGGGGCGGGTGCGGTCAGTGCCTGAGCCGGTCATCGGGTACTCTGTGATATCGGTCTCGCCCGGTTCTGGGACCGGGCTCGAAAGCCCGATCCTATCAGCCTGCGGCAAGAGCGGCGTCAAGCGCTACGGCGCAGGCCAAAGCCGAACCCGGCCTCCACCTTGGTGTCCATCCTGCGCTGCTGCGGTATCCGTTCTTCCTTGATCCGGAAGCTGGAGACGAGGCCGTTCAAGCGCTGGATCTGGCCGGTGAGCGAGCTGGCCGACGCGGCGCTCTCCTCGGCGAGGGCTGCGTTCTGCTGGGTCATCTCGTCCATATGGGCGACGGTCTGGCTCATCTCATCGATGCCGTTGGCCTGCTCGGCCGAGGCTGCGGAGATGTCCGAGACAGTGGCGGAGACCTTCTTCGAGGCTTCGACAATCTTTCCGAGCGCCTCGCCGGCCGAACGGACCAGACCGACACCTTGTGCGACCTCGACACCCGATTCGCTGATCAGCGAGGTGATGTCCTTCGCCGCTTCCGAGGAGCGCTGGGCCAGGCTGCGGACCTCCGAGGCGACCACCGCAAAGCCCTTGCCGGCATCGCCGGCGCGGGCTGCCTCGACGGCTGCGTTGAGCGCAAGCAGGTTCGTCTGGAAGGCGATCTCGTCGATCACCGACGTGATATCCGAGATCTTGCGCGAGGCCTGCTCGATCCGCGCCATCGCGGCGACGGCATCGGTGACGATCGCACCGCCCTTTTCTGCAACTTCGGTCGCCTCGTTGGCCAGCAGAACGGCCTGGCGGGACGACAAGGCCGATGCCTTGACGGATGCGGCGAGCTCTTCCGTCGTCGCGGCGGTTTCCTCGAGCGAGGAGGCCTGCTCCTCGGTGCGCTTCGAGAGGTCGTCGGCGCCCATATTGATCTCGCGTGCGGCATTAGCGACGTCGACCGAGGTCGTCTGGATCGTCGCGACGGTCTCGGAGAGGCGGTTCACTGCGCGGTTGAAGTCGTCGCGGAGCTTGAGATAGTCGGCTGCGATATTGTCGTCGATGCGGTAGGTCAGATCGCCCTGAGCGAGCATTTCCAGGCCAGCGRCGAGCAGCCCGACGACATGCTGCTGTTCCCGAGCGAGCATCGCCCGCTCGGCCTCGACGCGCTGGCGCTCTGCCTCGTTGCGGCGACGCTCTGCATCGGTCAGGCGTTCCTGCTCGGTGGTCTGAGCTTCGAGCCGGCGCATCTCGAGGCCGTTTTCTTTAAAAATCAGCACGGCCCGGGCCATTTCGCCGACTTCATCGCGACGCGTCTGGCCCTCGATCTCGGCATCGAAATCGCTGGCGGCGAGCCGCTCCATCGTGCCCTTCAACCGGGCCAAGGGGCCGGTGATGCTCTTCGCCGACATCCACATCGCACCACCCAGGCCAATCAACAGGCCAAGCAGGCTGCCGCCGATGACAATGGCGATGGTGCGCTTAGTCTCCGAGCTCAACCTTGCGCTGGTCGTCTCGGTATCCTTTCCGAGCATGTTGTTGAAATCGGTGATGTTGCGGACGACCGCGGTGAGCTTGCCGTCGAGTTCGTCCATCACGGCCAACGCCCGTTCGTTTTCGTCATTGGCGCCGTAATAGAGCGCGCGATCGACGCCCACCTTGATGTCGGTGACCTGCTTGGTCAGGGCATCGTATTCGGCGGCCCGCTCCGGAAGGTGGGACTGTCCCTCCTTCAGCAGTTCGAGCGCCTGACCATAGGAGCGCTGCAACTGGCTCTGGGCATTGCGCGCACCATCCGTCTCGCGAGGATAGGCAATGACCTTGTAGGCCTGAGCCAGAATATCATTTGCGGCGCGCGCCGAACGGGCAGTGGCAAGCGTCGCCTTGCTGCGCGAATTGATCAACTCGGAATAAGTGCTGTCGACTTTGCTCAACTGCACGCTGCCAAGAATCGTCGCGGCCACGCCAATCAACCCGACAATCAGCATCGCAGCTGCGATCTTGATGCTGATACGAATATTACCTAACGTCATGCTGATCGGCCCTCGAAGCGCTCGCAACAGCTGGAGCTGCGCAGCTCCGTGGCATTTCGGCGTTAAGAAAGCTGAAATTGATCGATCGGCACGCGTTTGTTTTCTGTACGAGACCTTTGGAGGCGGGGTCCGGCCATGAGCCGCGCAAGTATTCCTGCGGCCTGAACTGCATGGCCGGCGCCCTATTTTGGTCCTTTCGGGCCCCGCCGGGACCCCGAAACGGCAGGGGAGCGCCTCAGCGCTCCGCCGCCGCCTCCACAGCACGCATCACGCGCAGCATGTTGCCGCCCGCGAGCTTCTCCAGGTTCTCTTCCGACCAGCCACGGCGAATCAATTCGGCGATCAGGGCCGGGAAGGTCGAGTTGTCCTCCAGTCCTTCCGGCGCGGTGCCGCCGAAGAAGTCGGAGCCAATGCCGATATGGTCGTAGCCGATGCGCTTGGCGAGATAGTCGAGATGGTCGCAATACTGCGCCAGCGTCGCCGTCGGGCGCGGGCCGGATTTGGCGACCATCTCTGCCTCGGCCTTCTTGTAGTCCATGCCGTCCGGTGTCTTGCCGTACTGGTCCTTGGCGGGACGGTGCCAGTCGCGCGAGGCCTGGCTGATGAAGTCAGGCACGAAGGTCGCCATGACGATGCCGTTGTTCCCGGCGACGCGGTCGAGCACATCGTCAGGCACGTTGCGGGGGTGGTCGCAGAGCGTGAACGCGTTCGAATGGGACCAGACGAGCGGCGCATTGCTGACGTCGAGCGCATCATGCATCACCTTCGGCGAGACATGGGCGAGGTCGACGATCATGCCGAGCCTGTTCATGCGCCGGACCACGTCCTTGCCGAAGGCGGAGAGGCCGTTATGGCGCGGGGCATCGGTCGCCGAATCGCACCAGTCATGCGTGCCGTTATGGCAGAGCGTCATCAGGCGCACGCCAAGGGCTGAATAGGCATCGAGGGCGTCGAGCTCGTTGTCGATCGCCGAGCCGTTCTCGATCGTCATGAACAGCGCGATCCTGCCCTCGGCCTTCGCAGCCTCGACATCGGCGGCGGAGAGGCCCGGGCGGAAGACCTTCGGATGCTTCGCCAGCACATTCTGCATCAGCGCGATCTGGGCCAGCGCGAAGCCGGCGGGCTTCGGGTGGTTCGGCGGGACATAGGCTGCGAAGAACTGGCCCGCGAGCTTGCCCGCCTGCATGCGCGGAATGTCGGTGTCGGTCTCGGGATGGACCTTGGTCAGGTCATAGGCCGCGACATCCCCCTTCGCCTTGGCATCGAGCCGGATCACATAGGGCAGGTCGTTATGGCCGTCGATCAGCGGAGCGCGCTCGAGCAGAGCGAGCGCCGCGGCATAGGCATTGTCCTGGACTGGAGTTTTGGCGAGGGCCATGGCGCACCTTGGAGGGGATTCGAAACGGTGGGGATCGTGGCAGGGCTTTGCAGGCGAGGCGAGGGGCGATGACGCATGCCGGCTCGCTGTCTGGTGCGTGCGGCGTCAGGCCCGAGCCTGACCCGGTCTCCTTGCGAAGCATCCTTCCCGGCGGCGGCAAGCGCCCCCGGAAATGACGGCATCTCCGCCTCAGGTGAAACGGGCCGGTGCAAACGGGGCAGGATCGACGAAGACCTTCTCGCCGGTCACCATCTCGGCAACCATGCGCCCGGTCACTGCGGCCAGCGTCAGCCCGTGATGGGCATGGCCGAACGAGAACCAGAGATTGCGGTGCTTCGGCGCCGGGCCGATGATCGGCATCATATCAGGCGTGCAGGGGCGGTTGCCGAGCCAGGGCTCGGCATCGACCCGCTCGCCGAGCGGGAACAGCGTCTTGGCGATCGGTTCTGCGCGAGCGAGCTGAACCGGCGTCTTTGGCGAGTCGCGCAGCGCGAACTCGGCGCCCGTGGTCAACCGAATGCCCTTCACCATCGGAGCCAGGAAGTAGCCGCGCTCGGTGTCGAGGACAGGGTGGTTCAGCACGGCGTTGCCGAGCGGCTTGTAGTGCATGTGGTACCCGCGCTTGACCGCGAGCGGCAGGTGATAGCCGAGCCGGTTGGTCAGGACATCGGCCCAGGGGCCGAGCGCGATCACGGCGTCATGCGCGCTGGCGCGGGTGCCGTCGGCGAGCGCGATGCTCCAACCCTGGCCGTCCTGCGCGAGCGTGCCGGCATCGCCCTGCGCAAGTTGTCCGCCGAGCTTTTCGAACAGAGCGACATACGCCTTCGACAGGCCAAGCGGGTCGATCACCGTGACTGGGTCGGTCCAGTGCAGGCCGCCGATGAGGCTCTGGTCGAGATGGGGCTCCTCGGCTCGCAGCGTCGCGACATCGAGCGGGCGGTAGTTCAGCCCGAATTCCTTGTTCCACTTGGTCGCCTCGGCCAGCCTTGCATCCTGCTCGGCCGCAGAGCGGAAAACCTTCATCCAGCCCTTGCGGCGCAGCAGATGCGTCGCCCCGGCTTCGGCCGCGAGCGCGTCATGCTCGGTGACGCAATGCTCGATGAGGGTGGCGTATTGGTGAGCGATCGCCTCGTGCTTGGAGGGGCGCGAATGCAGCCAGTAGGACAGCAGGAAGGGCGCGAGCTTGGGAATCGCGTTCCAATGATAGGACGCGTCGATGGTGTTGTTCATCGCGTAGCGGAACAAGGCGCCGAAATCATGCGGGAAGCCGTAGGGATAAACGCCTTCGCGCTGGATCAGTCCGGCATTGCCATAGCTGGTTTCCTCGCCTGGTCCGCGCCGGTCGACCAGCAACACGGAACGGCCGGCCTTCTGCAGGTGCAGCGCCACCGAGATGCCGACGATCCCCGCGCCGAGAACAATCGTATCGGTCCGCATTTTTACGCTCCTGTCAGCCCTGTTGCCTCGCTCAAAATACCGCTCTGCGCCGCGATGTCAGCGGCATGGTGTATATTTGCGGTCGAACGGCGAAAGTTTCGCAAGTTTTGCGCCAACCAGGTGCGGATCGCGCGCTGCGCTTACAAACTGTTCTCTTCCGCGCAAGATTCTGCGCCACGCAGAACCGGTCTTCCCGAACGGCGGGTGACGCCGGCGCCGGGATCGGCCAGTGTGGCGCAGTTGTCGCACCGATTCAGGCCTTCATGCTCTCGCGTTTCGCCGCCTTCCTCGCTGCAGGCCTTGCCCTTCTTGGCCGCTACGGCACGCAGGGCTTCGCACTTTCGATCTTTCTGGGGCTGGCACTGCCGCAGTTCTCGGCGGCGGCGCGGCCGCTGCTGCCGGTCACTATCTTCTGTTTCACCACGGTCGTCTTCCTGCGCGCCGATTTCAGCATCATAGCCGGGCTGATCCGCCGTCCCGGCAAGCTGATCGTCACCTGCCTGTGGCTCATTCTCGGCCCGGCGGTGCTGATCGGCGCTGCGTTCCTGCTCGTCGGTCGCGCGGCACTCGATCCCGGCCTGATCCTCGGGCTTGCCATCATGGGCGCGGCACCGCCGATCATGTCTTCGCCGGCGGTCGCGATCCTCTACGGCTTCGAGCCTTCGCTGATCATCGCGGGCGTGGTGGTGACCACGGTGCTCAGTCCGCTGGTGGCCCCGGTGGTGGTGGAGCTGCTGGCGGGGGCTGCCGTGCCGCTGGATCGCTGGGCGCTGACGCTCCGTCTCGTGCTGTTCGTCGGCGGCGGCATGGTGGTGGCGGCGATCCTGCGGCACTGGCTCGGCGCAGCCCGGATCCGAGCGATGAAGGCCAATCTCGATGGCTTTGGCGTGCTGATGTATTTCATCTTTGCCATTGCGGCGATGGATGGCGTGACGCGGACAGCCATGGCCAATCCCGGACAGGTCATGCTGTTCCTGGCCATCGCCTTTTCGGTTTCCGCCGCCGGCCTTCTGCTCACGACACTCGCCTTGCGGATGTTCAAACGCTCGGAACGCTTCATGATCGGCTATGGCACCGGTCAACGGAACATGGGGTTGCTGGTTGCTGCGCTTGGGGCCGGCGTGCCGCAGACGACTTTCCTGTATTTTGCACTGGCGCAGTTCCCGATCTATCTGCTGCCCTGGCTGCTGCGCGGCATCGCCGGGAAGATCAAGCGCGCTGAAACGCCTGCTGACGCGGGTTGACGATCCGGCCTGAGACGATCGCTCCAGCAATCCAGGAGCGATGCCATGATCACTCTCTATTCCGGGCCTCTGAGCCTGTTCTCCCGCAAGGTCGAGATCGCGCTGCGGGAGAAGGGCCTCGCCTTCGAGCGTATCATGGTGCCGTTCAACCAGGTTACTGGCTACGATCCGCGCCACCCCGAAGTGCTGGCGCTCAACCCGAAGCGGCAGGTGCCGGTGATCAATGACGAGGGGCTCGTCCTCTACGATTCCACCATCATTCTCGAATATCTCGACGAGGCCTATCCCCTGCCACCGCTCCTTCCCCGCAATCCAGCGGCCAGAGCGCGCGCGCGGTTGGACGAGCTTTTCGCCGACGAGATCCTGTTCGCCGCGCTGCGGCCGCTGATGCACCGCAACGAGCCGCCGACGACGGATCGCAACAAGCGCGCAGCACAGGAGACGGATGCGCTGATCGCCGAGGCCGAGCTCGAGCAGCGCTATTGCGGGCTCAACGAGAGGCTGGCGGGTCGCGACTATTTCGGCGAGGCCCTCTCGGTGGCCGATATCGGCATGTTCATGAGCGTGTTCTKGGCCGTGCGCCTCGGCGGCCCGGCGCTTGCACGCTATCCCGACCTCTCAGCCTGGTTCAGCCGGTTGGGCAGCCGGCCGGCCTTCGCGACGGCGGTGGAGGAGGTCGAGGAAGCGGACCGGCGACTGTCCTACCCCGTCAAACGCCGCTGAAAGCTCCCGGTTTTGATTGCAGCGCTGGCCTGCGGGCGCTAAACGCTTCGCGCATGACCAGCCCCATCCGCATCGCCCCTTCCATCCTCTCCGCCGATTTCTCGAAGCTCGGGGAGGAGGTTCGCGCGATCGATGCAGCGGGCGCCGACTGGATCCATTGCGATGTGATGGACGGGCATTTCGTGCCTAACATCACCTTCGGTCCCGATGTGCTGAAGGCGATCCGTCCGCACACCAAAAAGTTCTTCGACGTGCATCTGATGATCGCGCCGGTCGACCCCTATGTCGAAGCCTTCGCCAAGGCGGGCGCTGACCTGATCTCATTCCATGTCGAGGCCGGCCCGCACGCGCATCGGACGCTGCAGGCCATCAAGGCGCAAGGCAAGCAGGCCGGCATCGTGCTCAATCCCGGCACGCCGGAAAGCGCCATCGAGCCGCTCCTAAACGATGTCGACCTGATCCTGCTGATGACCGTCAATCCGGGCTTTGGCGGCCAGAGCTTCATCCATTCCGTGGTCGAGAAGATCGCGCGGGTGCGCGCCATGATCGGCGAGCGTCCGATCGCACTCGAGATCGATGGCGGCGCCACGCCGGAAACGGCACCATTGGCCACGAAAGCCGGCGCCAACGTGCTCGTTGCCGGCTCGGCAGTGTTCAAGGGCGGGCCATCGGCCTATGCCGGCAATATCGCCGCGATCCGCCAGGCGGCGGAAGCCGCCCGCGGCGACTGGGTTTGAATTTGTAACTGCGCCGTCATTCCGGGCGCAGCGAAGCGAAGCTCCGGAGCCCATTGCAGTGCGCCTTGCCCTGCGATGGTGTCTGGATCGGCGTGGCTTCGCCGCTTGTCCGGAATCACGTCGCGCGCTGTCCTGAAAGGCCAACCATGATCCCGCGCTATTCCCGTCCCGAGATGGTCGCCATCTGGGAGCCGCAGACGAGGTTCCGGATCTGGTTCGAGATCGAGGCGCATGCCACCGACAAGCTGGCCGAGCTCGGCGTCGTGCCGAAGGAGGCCGCGGCGACGATCTGGGCCAAGGCCAGGGACGCGGTCTTCGATGTCGCCCGCATCGACGAGATCGAGCGCGTCACCAAGCATGACGTCATCGCCTTCCTGACGCATCTGGCCGAGATCGTTGGCCCCGAGGCGCGTTTCGTGCACCAGGGCATGACCTCGTCGGACATTCTCGATACCACGCTGTCGGTGCAACTCGCACGCGCCACCGATATCCTGATCGCCGATGTCGACGCGCTGCTGGCCGCGATCAAGCGCCGCGCGTTCGAACACAAATTCACGCCGACGATCGGCCGCTCGCACGGCATCCATGCCGAACCGGTGACCTTCGGCCTCAAGCTGGCGCAGGCCTATGCCGAGTTCAGCCGCTGCCGGGACCGTCTGGTCGCGGCCCGCTCCGAGATCGCGACCTGCGCCATTTCCGGCGCGGTCGGCACCTTCGCCAATATCGATCCGCAGGTCGAAGCCCATGTCGCCGAGAAGATGGGCCTCGCCGTCGAGCCGGTCTCGACACAGGTGATTCCGCGCGACCGTCACGCCATGTATTTTGCGACGCTTGGCGTCGTTGCCTCCTGCGTCGAGCGCCTGGCGACCGAGATCCGTCATCTCCAGCGCACCGAGGTCTATGAGGCGGAGGAGTTCTTTTCGCCGGGCCAGAAGGGCTCTTCGGCGATGCCGCACAAGCGCAATCCTGTGCTGACCGAGAACCTGACCGGCCTTTCGCGCCTCGTTCGCGGCATGGTGACGCCGGCGCTTGAGAATGTCGCGCTCTGGCACGAGCGTGATATCTCGCATTCCTCGGTCGAGCGCATGATCGGCCCCGATGCCACGGTCACGCTCGATTTCGCGCTCGCGCGGCTTACAGGCGTCGTCGACAAGCTGCTGGTCTACCCGCAGAACATGCGCAAGAATCTCGACCGGCTCGGCGGCCTGCATAATTCGCAGCGCGTCCTGCTCGCCTTGACGCAGGCCGGCGCCAGCCGCGAGGAGAGCTATTCGCTGGTCCAACGCAACGCGATGCGCACCTGGGAACATGGCGAGGATTTTCTCACCAATCTCAAGGCCGACAAGGACGTGACGGCGAAGCTCTCGGCTGCCGAGCTCGAGGCGATGTTCGACGAGGGCTATCATTTCAAGCATGTCGACACGATCTTCGCGCGCGTCTTCGGGTAGCCTGAACCCATGCGGATTGCTGTCCTCGCCGATATCCATGGCAATCTCGCTGCGCTCGAGGCGGTCGCCGAGGATCTGAAGCGCACCCGGCCCGATATCGTTGTCAATCTCGGCGATTGCCTGTCCGGGCCGCTGCAGGCGCGCGAGACAGCCGATTTCCTGATGGCGCGGAACTGGCTGACGGTGCGCGGCAATCATGATCGCTATCTGGCCGAGAGGCCCCGCGAGGCTCTCGGCCTTTCGGATCGGGCCGCGGCCGAGCAACTGGATGAGCGGCATTTCGCTTGGCTGCGCTCATTGCCGTTCATGGCGCGTGCCGCGGAGGATGTGGCGCTGTTCCATGCCACCCCGAGCGCCGATGACGTCTACCTGGCCGAGCGGCCAACGCCACATGGCCACGCGCTTCGTTCCGATGAAGAGGTTCGGGCGAGCCTTGCAGATGTCGATGCGACGCTGATCCTCTGCGGCCATTCGCATATCCCACGGGCGATGGAACTCTCCGACGGGCGTAGCCTGTTCAATCCCGGCAGCGTCGGATTGCCGGCCTATGACGATGACAAACCCTTTCCGCATGTCATGCAGGCGGAAAGCCCGCATGCGCGCTACGGCATTGCCGAGCGCTGCCGCGCGGGCTGGCGCTTTTCGTTTCACGCCCTACGTTACGACTGGTCCGCTGCGGCTGACCTTGCCCTGTCCCGGGGCCGACGCGACTGGGCTCATGCCCTGTCGCGTGGCCTCGTCCTGAAACCCGATTGATTGCAATGCGCTCGTCCGACGCCGACATCCTCATCATTCCTGGCTGGTCCGGCTCCGGCGCGGACCATTGGCAGAGCCGCTGGGAGGCCAAGCTCACTACCGCCCGGCGCATCGAGCAGGACGATTGGTACAAACCTGCCCGGGACGCCTGGGCAAACCGGATCGTCGCCGCGGTCCGTGAAGCCAAGCGGCCGGTGGTTCTGGTTGCCCATTCCGCCGGCGTCAGCGCGGTGGCGCATGCGGCAGAGCATCTGAAGCCCGGCGAAGTCGCGGGAGCTTTCCTGGTTGCGCCGGCCTCCGAGCGCGCGAAGCAGGCGATCCCCGGTATGGCGCACGACTTCATCGCGCATCGGCGCGAGAAACTGCCATTCCCCGCCATCCTCATCTCCAGCACGACCGATCCCTACTGCGCGCAGGATGAAGCAAGGGCGCTGGCCGAGGCCTGGGGCGCCGAGTTCGTCGATGCCGGCGATGGCGGCCATCTCAATTCAGAATCCGGGCATGGTCCCTGGCCGGACGGTCTGCTGCGCTTCGCAACCTTCCTCAAGACACTGTAGAACTGCCCGCCAAACGAAACCCGCCCCGGATCGCTCCGGGACGGGCTGGTCGGATCAGGATCGATTAGCAGCCGAGATCAATTCTCGACGTAGGTTATCTTGCCGTCGGCGCCCTTCTTCCAGGTGTAGACGGTGTAGTCCGGACGGGTGATGTCGCCCTTCTTGTCGAAGGAGATGTCGCCGATCACGGTCTTCACGGCCTCCCCTCCATGGAGCGCGGCGGCTATCTTCTTCGGGTCGGTCGAGTTCGCGCGCTTGGCGCCTTCGGCCATGATCTGCACGGCGGCGTAGCTGTACAGCGTATAGGCTTCCGGCTTGAACTTGCGCGCCTCGAACTTCTTGAGGACGGCAGCAGCCTCGGGACGCTTCTGCGGGTCCGGCGGGAAGGTCATCAGCGTGCCTTCAACGCCGGGACCGCCGATCGTGGCGAACTCGTCGGTTGTGATGCCGTCGCCGGAGACCAGCACGGTCTTCAGGCCCTGGTCGCGCATCTGGCGCACGATCAGACCGCCTTCGGTGTGCAGGCCACCCCAGTAGAGGTAGTCGGCACCGGCTGCCTTGATCTTGGAGACGAGGGCCGAGAAGTCCTTCTCGCCCGCATTCACGCCTTCATAGAGCACTTCCTTGGCCATAGGTCGTCTTGTCGTGGACGACGGCGATCTTCTTGTCCTTGAAGTTCTTCAGAAGATAGGCGGCGGCGACGCTGCCCTGCTGGTCGTCGCGACCGCAGGTCCGGAAGGTGTTCCAGAGACCGCGCTCGGTGACCTTCGGGTTGGTGGCCGAGGGGCTGATCATCAGGATGCCGTTCTCGGCGTAGACTTCGGATGCCGGCATCGTGACGCCGGAGTTGAAGTGACCGACCACCCACTTGACGCCGTCGCCGACGAACTTGTTGGCGACGGAGACGCCTTGCTTCGGATCGGAGACGTCGTCGCCGACCGAGACGGTGATCTTCTGGCCGAGCACGCCGCCGGCCGCATTGATATCCTCCACCGCCTGTTCGACGCCGTTCTTGAGCTGTGCGCCAAAGGCTGCGTTCGGGCCGGTGATCGGGCCGCCGACGCCGAGCTTGATCTGAGCATTGGCCACGCCGGAGAAGGCGAGGACCGCGCCGAGCGCGATACCGCCCAACAGCAGTTTCTTCATGAGATGAGACTCCCCTGTATTGTCACTATGAACGGGCCAAAGTTTCGGCCCGTCTCGGCGCGTGGTGCCACCGTGAAATGCAGTCTTGCGCTTTTTCGACGGTCTGTCACGCGGCAAGCTCGGTGTGGTTTTTCGCTCTTTCAGAGGGGGTTAGCCGCCTTCCCGGGGCTTCCAGCCGAAGGGTCCGGTGCGCTCATAGAGCCAGCGATATTGCGTCGTCATCTGCCGGGCGCGGTTGTAGCGCCAGCCGGCAAAGCCGAAGGCCATCAGCACGATCGTGTCGATGATATAATAGTGCAGGGTCAGCAGAGTGGCCTGGAACAGGGCAAAATGGATGAAGCGGACGAAGAGGCCCAGCACGAGAATATAGAGCACCAGTTGGAATGCCGGCCGCCAGGTCATCGCCACCGCCCGCCCGGTCATCCAGGCCGCCCAGCCGCCCATGACGACGGTGACCAGCAGGAACAGCCAGATGGTCGGCTCCTCGTAGATTATGCCTTGCATCGTTGTGCTCCTAGGATTCTGAGCCTGATGTCGACCGCATGTCGCCCTGAACCTCGATGTGTCATGCGGCTCTAGTGCCGCCCGCCTTCGAGATAGGCGGCCCGGACTTGCGGGTTCGCCAGCAATTCCTGGCCGGTGCCGCTCATGGTGATGACGCCGTTGACCATGACGTAGCCGCGATGGGCGAGCTTCAGGGCGTGGAAGGCGTTCTGCTCGACCAGGAACACGGTCAGCCCCTGCGTGCGGTTGAGTTCGCGGATCGCCTCGAAGATCTGCTTGACGATCAGTGGCGCCAGCCCGAGCGACGGCTCGTCGAGCAGCAGCAGCTTCGGCCGCGCCATGAGCGCGCGCGCGATCGCCACCATCTGCTGCTCGCCGCCCGAAAGTGTGCCGCCGCGCTGCTGCAGGCGCTCGCGAATGCGCGGAAAGAGCTCGCAGATCTTTTCGAGATCCTCTTCGAAATGGGCGAGGTCGCGTACCGCGGCGCCCATCTGCAGGTTCTCGAACACGGTCATGCGCGGGAAGATGCGGCGCCCTTCCGGCGATTGGGCGATGCCGAGCCGGGCGATCTCGTGGCTCGGCAGCCTGGTGATGTCCCGGCCCTCATAGGTCACCGTGCCTTCACGGGCCTGCGGATTGCCGAAGATCGTCATCATCAGCGTCGATTTGCCGGCGCCGTTGGCGCCGATCATCGTCACGATCTCACCCTCATGCACGTCGACATCGACGCCCTTCAGAGCGATGATCTTGCCGTAATAGGTCTTGACCCCGCGAACGGAGAGCAGAGGCGCGGCGTCCGTCATCACAGTCCGACCTCTGCTTCCACTTTGGCGACTTCCTCGTCGTCGACGCCGAGATAGGCTGCGATCACGCGCGGATCGGCCTGCACCTCGGCCGGGGTGCCGTCGGAGATCTTGGTGCCATAGTCGAGCACCACGACGTGATCGGAAATCTGCATCACCACCGACATGTCATGCTCGATCAGCAGCAGGGCCGTGCCGATATCCTTGCGGATCGAGAGCAGAAGCGTGTTGAGATCGTGGCTCTCGCGCGGGTTCAAGCCCGCCGCGGGTTCGTCCAGGCAGAGCAGCACGGGGTCGGTGCACATGGCGCGCGCGATCTCGAGGCGGCGCTGATCGCCATAGGGCAGGTCGGCGGCCGGATCGTCGGCGCGATCGATCAGGTTGATCTTCTCCAGCCAGAACTTGGCCTTCTCGATCGCTTCCTTCTCGCGCGCCTTGTAGCCGCCGATGCCGAGCACGCCGAGGAAGGTGAAGCCCGACGCGATCATCAGCGGGTTGTGCTGCGCGATAAGCAGATTCTCCAGCACGGTCATGCCGCCGAACAGGCGAATGTTCTGGAAGGTGCGGGCGACCTTGGCCTTCCAGGAAATCCGGAAGTCGGGCATGCGCTCGAGCAGGAAGCTCGCGCCGCTGTCCTGGGTCAGCGTGATCATGCCTTCGGTCGGTTTGTAGAAGCCCGTGATGCAGTTGAAGACGGTGGTCTTGCCGGCTCCGTTGGGGCCGATCAGGGCGGTGATGTCGCCCTTGCGTGCCTCGAAGGAAAGATCGTTGACGGCGGTGAGGCCGCCGAAGCGCATCGTCAGATGTTCGACCTGAAGCAGAGGAGGGGTTGTCATCAGCCGTGGCCTTCCTGGACCATATCGGCCGAGATCGCCTTCTTCTCCTTGAGAAAGGCTGTCGGCTCGCGTGTCGATATCAGTCCGCGTGGCTTCCAGATCATGATTACGACCATGGCGAAGCCGAAGATCAGCATCCGGTATTTGGTCGGATCGAAATCGGGGCCGAAGATCTGCTTCAGCCAATCGAGTTCGCGCAGGAGTTCGGTGCCGCCGATCATCACGCTGGCCGCGATGGCGACGCCCCAGAGCGAGCCCATGCCGCCGAGCACGACGATGGCGAGAATGATCGCCGATTCCATGAAGACGAAAGACTCAGGCGAGATGAAGCCCTGGCGTGCAGCAAAGAATGAGCCAGCGAAGCCACCGAACATTGCACCGAGCGAAAAGGCCGTCAGCTTGGTGTTGGTGGTGTTGATGCCGAGAGAGCGGCAGGCGATCTCGTCCTCTCGTAGCGCCTCCCAGGCGCGTCCGACCGGCAGGCGACGCAGCCTGAGCKTGACGAACGCTGTGAGCAGGGCCAGTCCAAGGATGACGTAGTAGAGGAAGATGGTGCGATAGAGCGGCGAGAATTCGAGCCCGAACACTGCGGCAAAGCCGTCATCGGCCGCCGTGAACGGAATGCCGAAGAAGGTCGGGCGCGGAATGCCCGAGATGCCGGCATAGCCGTTCGAGAACTCGACCCAGTTGATCAGGATGAGGCGAATGATCTCGCCGAAGGCGAGGGTGACGATAGCGAGATAGTCGCCGCGCAACCTGAGCACGGGGAAGCCGAGCAGCATGCCCCAGAAGGCGGCGAGGATCCCGGACATCGGCAGCAGGATCCAGAAGGACAGGCCGAAATTCTTGGCGAGCAGCGCATAGGAATAGGCACCGACGGCGTAGAAGGCGACATATCCGAGATCGAGCAGGCCGGCGAGGCCGACAACGATGTTCAGCCCCCAGCCGAGCATGACGTAGATCAGGATCTGGACGCCAAAATTGTCGATCCACTTCAGCGCGCCGCCCCAGCCCGCCAGCGTGATGGCAATGATCGGGAAAGTGACGAGAAAGCCGAGCCCGGCCAGCGAGAACAGGCGCGAATGGCGCTGGAAGAAGCCGATCGTGCCATGCGGCAGCAGCCGCACCACCGATTTGCCTTCGCCGCGCTTCTGCTGGCGCAACGCCATCAGGAAGCGGCCGACGAAGATGATCGCAACAGCCCAGGCGACGGCGTCCCAACGTGGATCGAGGACGAGGACGTTGTCGAGGTTCTGGCGAGTGCCCCAGGCGATGATGGGGATGCACAGGCCGAAGGTGACGACGGCGGCGAAGGCGGCTTCCTTCAGCGCCTTCATCATGTCGAGTTGGCGTGCGGCCGGTAACTGTGTGACGGGAGCCATGCGTCAGACCTTCTCGACTTCGGGACGACCGAGGATGCCGGACGGCATGAAGACGAGCACCACCGCAAGGATGCAGAAGGCGGCGACGTCCTTGTAGTCGATGGTGAAATAGGCGGACCAGAACACTTCGATCAGGCCGATCAGCAATCCGCCGATCACGGCGCCGGGGAGGGAACCGATGCCACCCAGAACCGCCGCGGTGAAGGCCTTCACGCCTGGCGTGAAGCCGTCGGCGAAGTTCACGACGCCGTAGAGCACGAGGTACATCACGCCGGCGACGGCGGCGAGCGCTGCGCCCATCACGAAGGTGATGGAGATGGTGCGGTCGACGTCGATGCCGAGCAGGCCGGCCATCTTGCGGTCCTGTTCGCAGGCGCGCTGGGCGCGACCCAGAGAGGTCTTCTGCACGATGAACCAGAAGGCGGCGAGCAGGATCGCGGTGGTGAGGATGATGACGATCTGCTTGTAGGAGATCTGGACCGTGTAGGTCGCGCTGTCGATCAGCGTGATCGACCTGTTCAGCATTGGCGGGATCGACTTGTTGCGCGGGCCCTGCACGACCTGGACGAAATTCGTCAGGAAGATCGACATGYCGATGGCCGAAATCAGTGGGGCCAGTCGGAAGGAACCGCGCAGCGGCCGGTAGGCAACACGCTCGATCGTCCAGTTCCACAGCGACGTGAAGAACATCGCCAGCACCAGCACGAAGATCAATGCCAGGACGATGAGGCCGGCGCCGAACCAGGAGGCGATCAGCATGAAGAAGATCAGCGCGATGAACGCGGAGAGCATGAAAACGTCGCCATGGGCGAAGTTCACCATGCCGATGATTCCGAAGACCATCGTGTAGCCGATGGCGATGAGGCCGTAGATCGACCCCAGGGTCAGCCCGTTGATGAGCTGCTGGAGGAATACTTCCATTGACGACGTCTAACCCCTCGAACCAGCTCCCGTTCTCTTCGCCGGCATGACGCCGACGCATGCGGGATGCGATTGCTATGCAGAGCTACCAATGGCTTGCGCCTGCGACAATCCACCCATGCCATATTTCTGTCAAAAGCAATCTCGGACCGCTTGCTCTCGAAACAGGCAGAATTCTGTGCAGTGCAGCGCCAATTTGGCGCAAGATGATTGTCTATTGTGCGGTGCAGCATCCTCCTTCGTGCAAGTAAAAAGGGTGTTGGCGGGGGCTGCCGGGTGCGATCGGTCACCTTGCAGCCGCGGGTCTGCGGGGCGCGATCGTCGGTGACGATCGTGCTGTCGTCGATCATCCGGGGCCAGCCCTCGATCGAAGGTATAATAACGTCCTGGCACTGCCGCCCTTGGCGGCATGGTCGTGCGTCGGGGGATGTGAGGGGCGCGCCCAGCCGCTTCGCCAGCTCGCGGCCGATGGTCAGTTTCCCGCAGCCCGGCCAACCATTGATATGGATGATCAGGTCGGGATCAGCCATGCCGCCCCTCAGAACCGGTTCGGGCTGAAATGGCCGAGATCAATCGCCGACGGGCGACCGGCGATCAGATCGGCGACGAGGCCGCCGGTCACCGCAGATTGCGTCATGCCGTAATGGCCGTGTCCGAAGGCGAGCACGACGCTTGGGTTGCGCGCTGCCTTGCCGATCACCGGTAGGGAATCCGGCAATGACGGCCGGAAACCCATCCAGAGACGGCCACTGCCGAAGGCAGGCAAGCCGTCGACGAGGTTGGCGGCCTTATCATAGAGCGCCCGCGTCCGCGCGTGATTGGGTGGTGCATCGAGGCCACCGAACTCGACCGCGCCGCCAATGCGCAAGCCGCTGTCGAGCGGGGTCATGACGAAGCCATGCCCTTCGAAACCGATGGGCCGGGATGTCAGCCCCGTGCTGCCGGGGAAGCTGACATTGTAGCCGCGCTCGGTCTCGAGCGGCACAGCGTTTCCGAGAGCGGCAGCGAGCGGCCCCGACCAGGCTCCTGCGGCGATCACGGCGCGGTCGACCACGCGCTGCCAGCCGTCGCGGCCGATCAGGGCAGGGCGCGCGGCCATTGAGAGGTTGATGACCTCGGCCTTCTCGAATTGGGCGCCGCGCGCCAGCGCCGCCTCGAAAAGGGCGAGCGACAGTTCGAGCGGGTCGCTGATATGGGCGGTCTCGGGGTGGAACGCTGCTCCGACGAAGCGGTCCTTCAGGGCGGGTTCGAATTGGCGAAGCACGTCAGGGCCGATCATCTCGACCTTGATGCCAAATTCGGCCTGCCGCTGCGCAATACGCCGAGCTTCCGCGAAGGCGGCGTTGTCGGTGAAGGCGTAGAGACCGCCATTGCGATGAATGTGGCGGCTGAGATGCGTGGTCTGGGCCAGTTTCAGCCAGGCCGGCAACGCCTGTTGCTGCAGGGCGCCGAGGCCCTGGATCGAGCGTTCATAGGCGGCTGGGCGCGCGGCCAGGATGAAGCGGACGAGCCAGGGCAGGAGCTTTGGCAGATAGACAGGGCGGATGGCGAGCGGTCCAAGCGGATCGGCCAGGAATCTCGGCACCTGCCGCAGGTTCTTCGGGCTCGCAATCGGCAGGATGTCCGTGTGTGCGATCCAGCCGGCATTGCCGCGTGAAGGGCCGAAGGCCGGCCCTTCCTTATCGATGATCAGAACCTCGTGACCGTCGTCAAGCAGGGCATGCGCAGTGGCGATGCCCACAATGCCTGCTCCGACGATCGCGATCTTCATGAAAGGCTGAGCTCCTTCAGGGCGCCCGGCTTCTTCCCCTCGATCTCGATAAAGGCGATCGGGTGGTCCGAGCCGTTCATCACGTCATGCTGGATTCCGGCCGGGCGCATATAGGCCTGGCCCTGAGCCAGCGGAACGTCGCTGACTTTCGTCCCGTCATGGATTCGCAGCGTGCCGTCGAACAGCATGATGACGAAATAGGGCCAGCCATGGCTGTGCCAGCCGGTCACGGCACCGGGCTCGAAGTCCCAACGGGTRATGCGGATCGTCTCGTCGTCCTGCTGGACGGTTGGAACGGCGGGTGTCGTGCAGGTAAAGGCCACGGTACCTCCCGGAGAATGGATCAGAGTTTCGGCAGGCTAGCCACTTGGCTTCCGCTGCCTTGACGACGGCCGCAAGGCAGGCGCGCTCCGCACCCTCCCGTGCGATACATGTAGCGATCACGCGAGTTGATCACCGCCGCCTCGACCAGCTTGATGTTCTGGCCGAGTCGCGCCGCGACGTCGAGCCGCGAATAGGTCCAGCGACGGATTGCTCCGGTCTCGGCCCTGCAACCAGATTTGGCGAGAGATCGTCGACGCCGATATGCGCCGCGAAGCGATCGGCGCGGGGCGATCTCGGCGAAGTCGAGCTCGCCAGTGGGGCGTGAGCCTGGTGGTCCGGAAGGCAGGGCGCTGATGCATTTCGTCATCGCAGAATGCTTCTTGCGTATGAGGACGTTTCGCTTGCAGATTGCATTGCGGCTGCGGCCGGCCCGTATCGGTCATGGTGATATATCAATGCTGGATGTCGCGTCAATCCTCGCCTTCCGTCCCGCGGGAGCGAAATGAGCATGCGCTCAAACGAAGAAACCCAGCTGCCTCTCGATACGGATGTGCGTGTTCCGCCCGGCGCTGCGACGAGCCTCTCGGAGACCGCCTATCGCCGTCTTGAGGAGGCCATCGTGACGCTCTCCCTGAGGCCCGGCGCGGTGCTGACCGAAGCCCAGTTGATCGATCTCGTCGGGGTCGGGCGCACGCCGGTTCGCGAGGCCCTGATCCGCCTCGCACAGCAGGGGCTGGTCGACATCCTGCCGCGCAAGGGCGTCGTCGTCACCGGCATCAACGCCATCGACATCATGGCTGCTCTGGATGCGCGGGAGGTGCTGGAGAGGCTGATCGCATCGGATGCGGCGAAGCGGGCGAGTCCGCGCGAGCGCATCGTCATCATCGAAAAGGCGCGCGCCATGCGCGCTGCAGCCGAGGCCGGCGATGCCAACGCCTATATGCGGCTCGACAAGGAGCTCGATGCGGCGGTCGCCGCCGCCGCACGCAGCCCCTATGCGACACGCGCCGTCGAACCGCTGCAGGCCCTGATCCGGCGCGCCTGGTACTATTTCGAGCGCGAGGACGATCTGGTGCCCGCGGCGGGGCATCATGTCGCCTTCGCCCAGGCCCTGGCAACGGAGGATCCTGCCGCGGCGAGTGCAGCCAGCGATGCCCTGATGCAGCACTTGCGCGCCGGCATGCTGGCGACGCTCGGCCGCGACTGAGAATTGAGGGGCGCGCGCCATTGATATATCTATTTCGAGGGCCGTGGAGCCCATGACGGCATGACATTGCGGCTGTGCGCTGGCCATCGCGCCGGAAAATCCCTACATCAGCCGGCGAAGACCTCCACTCCTGCAGATCGGGCTGATGACCAAGACGTTCCAGGCCGTGCCCCATGTGACGGCCATTCCTGATGCGCCGGCCTTCCGTCAGGCAATGGCGCAGGTCACGAGCGCCGTGCATATCGTCACCACGCGGGGCACGACGGGCCGCGCGGGCCTGACTGCGACCTCGGTCGCCTCGGTGTCCGACGCGCCGCCGACCATGCTGGTCTGTGTCGACGGCATCAGCCGCACGCTCGCCGCGATCGAGGCGAGCGGGACTTTCTGTATCAACACGCTGGCGGGCGATGACGGGGATCTCGCCGAGATCTTTGCGCGGCGTCGGGGCATCGAAGGCGAGGCCCGTTTCGCGACGGCCGAGTGGACGACGCTCGTGACCGGAGCGCCGGCACTCGTCGGCTCGCTTGTCGCCTTCGACTGCAGGCTGATCGAGGTGCACCGTGTCGCGACCCACCGCATCCTGATCGGAGAGGTCGTGGCGATCGGCGGCCGGGGCCAGGGCAGCGGGCTGGTCTACCGGCGGCGCGGCTTCTCCGAGGTCTAAAGGGCCGTCAGACCTCTCCGGCTTCCTCGTCGACCTCGGCGAAGACGATGGCCGCTTCCTTGAAAGCGTGATTGGCGGCTGGCACGCCGGCATAGATCGCCGTCTGCATCAGCACTTCCTTAATCTCGTCGCGCGTCAATCCGTTGTTCAATGCGCCACGGACATGGATTCGGAACTCGCCCCAGGAGCCGAGCGCGGCTGCAATCGAAAGCACGATGAGCGAGCGCTCACGCTTGATCAGCCCCGGCCGGTTCCAGATGTCGTTCCAGGCGGTTCGGGTGATGAACTCCTGCCAGTCGCCGTTGAACTCGGTGACACCGGCACTGGCCTTGTCGACATAGGCCTCACCAAGCACGGCGCGGCGGGTCTTCATGCCATTGGCATAGCGGGTGGCGTCGTCCATGGCGGCCTCCTCAGGCGTTCAGGAAGTCGAGAACAGCCCGGCCGAAGGCCTCGGGCTGCTCCAGATTGGAGAGATGGGCGGCATCGAGCGTGACAAGCTCTGCACCGTGGATGGAATCGGCGATCTGCTGGCCGACGGCGGGCGGTGTGGCCGGGTCGAGCGCGCCGACAATCACCAGCACGGGCAGGACGATTGCCGAGATCGCCTCGCGCTGATCCATGTCGCGGATCGCGGCGCAGCAGCCCGCATAGCCGAGCGGTGGCGTGGTGGTGAGCATCGCACTCACGGCCTCCACGGTCTTTCCGTCGCGCTCGCGGAAACCCGGGCTGAACCAGCGTTCCAGCGTCGGCTGCACCAGCGGCCCCATGCCATTGGCGCGGACATTGCGGATGCGGCCGTTCCAGAGATCGGGCGGTCCCATCCGGGCGGAGGTGTTGGCCAGCACCACGCGGTGGAGCCGCCTGGGGGCATGGGTTGCGAGCCATTGCCCGACCATTCCGCCCATGGACACGCCGCACCAGTGCACCTTGTCCAGGCCGAAATGGTCCGTGATGCCGATCGCGTCGCCGGCGAGTTCGGCCAGCGAATAGGGCCGGTCTGGCGCCGTCGATTTGCCATGGCCGCGCGAGTCGTAGCGCAGGACGCGGAACTGCTTGGTCCATTCGGGAATCTGCGGATCCCACATGTGCAGATCGGTGCCGAGTGAGTTCGAGAGCATCAGGACAGGTGCGTCCTCAGGCCCGTCGAAGCGGATATTGAAGGGCTCGCCCCGGATGATCTCGATCGGCATCGTCCTGTCTCTCCCTGGCCTATTGTACCGCGATGTTGCCGTCGCTGCTGATCAGAAGCGTCTTACCTGCAAGCGCCGCTTGCTGCGATGCGGGCAGCCGCAGAGCCGGCGGCGTCGGCCAACCCATCTCACGCGCGACGACGAGGCCGAGCAGCAGGATCGCATCGGGCGCATCCATCAGGATCGCCGCGGGCGCGTTCCCGGCATGGACGAGTTCGAGCAGCACGGCCGAGGCAGAGGWCGAACCGATCGTGCCGGGCAGGGCGAGCACGGTGCCAGCGATGTTGCGGTCTCGCTCGGGATGGCGCGCGTCGATGATCATGCCCGTGCGCGGATCGACGCCGCCCCAGAAGCTGATTGCTGCGCTGAGCGCCAGGCACTCGCCCTTCACGTTGCCTCCGGGGATCAGGATTTCGCCCTTCAAGACCATGTCCTGGGCTCCCTGACGAGGCGACCGGCGACGGCGCTCTCGACGCATTCGGAGAGCGAGCCGTAGGTCACGGCGTAGCCGGTATTGCCCCGTGCATATTGCGCGAACTTGCCGGAGTTCGTCATCAGCACCGCGCCTTCGATCTCGGGCAGGATCGGCGTCACCACCACGCACGTATCGACGACGAAGATGACGCCGGCGGCTTCGAGGCGCTTGCGGCGCCCCTGCGCTTCCAGAGGTTGGAGCACGTGGCGACCGGTATTGGCGTAAAGCGGGCGGACAAGCGTGCGGTCGCCAAGCAGGCTTTCCAGCTCACTGATCTCCATCAGGGAAAGGTGCGGCGAGCCGATCGCGACGGCGTCGATACGGTTGGTGGCGCCTGCCGTGGAGAGCCGCGCAAGGGTCGCCTGCACCTCCCGATGCGTCAGCACGATGCGCTGTTTCGGGGGGCGGTGCCCGAGTGCCGTGGCGAGATCGGGAGCTTCGGGCGTGACACCGGCGACATGAAACAAGCCGACGCCTCCGGCCGAGGCAGCAGCCGCACCGAGCGCCTTTAGACGGTCCTCGGTCGTACAATCCTGAAGCCCCTCGATGACGACGACCGTGCTCCCGGCAGCGCGTCCAAGAAAGGTGCCGAGCACGGGATAGAACACATCCGACCGGCGCAGCTCCTTCGAGAGCCCTCCGACATCGAGCAGCAACTCCGCGACACGGTTCTCGGCGCGGTGGAGGCCGTAATCCGGGGCGCGCCCGGCAATCGCGCAGGCGATGTCGAGGAAATCGCCATAGCGGTTGGTGCGCGCGCCCAGCACCGAGTTGCAGAAGACGACGGCATTCGACTCGCCCCAGGCGACGTCGCTGCCCTGTGCGGGGCGGTGTCCGGCCTGGTAGGGCGCACAGGTCCAGCTCGGTTCGCAGCCCATCGCCTCATAGGCGCGCATCATGCGGGCCGCCATATCGCGCTGATGCGCGGCGAGGCGGATCGCGGCACAGCCGGCGGGGGCGAGGGAGCCGACATTCAGCGTCGCCCGCACAGCGACCCTGGCGCCGCCCTCGACCAGTTTCTCCGCGAAGAGCGTGCCGGAATCGCCGTGGTAGAGCGCGCCGTCGATATGGGCCGAGGCAACGGGTATCAACCTCCGCGCACCCATCAGGCGAGCGGCTTCGGCGACGATACGCAAGGCCATCGCTGAGCCGCCGCCTCGCGCGCCGGAGGCCATCGCCCGTTCCTCGTCGGTCAGTTGCAGCATGTCAGTCCATATACTCGCGCTCTTCTTCGTAGAGCGCGAGTATCCGGTCGATGATGCAGTCGCTCGCTCCGCGATAGGTCGCGGGATCGAACAAGATGTCGAGTTCGCTTTCACCAAGGCGGCCGGCGAGCGCCGGATGCTCGGCGAGAATGGACTTGAGATGCCTGCCGCTGGCCACGCAGTCGCGGCTTGCCTCCTCGAGCAGGTGATGCGCCTCGGCCCGGCCGATCGACGCTGCGAGCGTGAGCGAAACCCGCTCGGCCATGACCAGGCCGTGGGTGAGCTCGAGATTCTGCCGCATCCGTTCCGGAAAGACCTGCAGGCCCTCGATCAGCGCCACACTTTGATGGAGTGCCGTACCGGCGATGATGAAGAGTTCGGCAAGCGTGCGCCATTCGGCATGCCAGCCGCCCATGGCGCGCTCGTGCTCCTGCGGCATCGCCGCGAGCATGGTCGAGACCAGCCCCGGAGCGCGCTTCGCTCCGGCGAGGATCAGGGTGCACAGCACCGGGTTGCGCTTGTGCGGCATGGCGGAGGAGCCGCCCTTGCCGGGCGCTWCCGGCTCGGCCAGTTCGCCGATTTCGGTCTGCGCCATCAGCGCCGTGTCCTGCGCGATCTTGCCGAGATGCCCCATGACGATGCCAAGTTCGGCCGCGATCCGCGCCGGCCGGTGCCGCTCCGTGTGCCAGGGCGTCAGGACCGCGCCGATCGCCGGCATCGTCCTGCAGAAGTTCTGGAGCACGGCTTCAGCCTTGTCGCCGAGCGAGGCCAGGGTCCCGGCTGCTCCACCCAACTGATGCGAAGCCTGGCCGTAGATCATGAAATCGTCGTGGAAGCGAACGATCGGCCCAAGCCACTGCGCCACCTTGACGCCGAAGCTGATCGGCACGGCATGCTGGAGGAAGGTGCGCCCGATCATCGGAGTGTTTCGATGGCGCTTCGTCAGTTCGGCGAGGGCGTGGGCGAGACGGGCGGAGCGCCGGAGGATCAGCCGGTAGGCCGTGCGATATTGCTGGGCCTGGCCGGAATCGATCACGTCCTGGCTGGTTGCGCCATAATGCACCCATTTGGCCGCTTCCGGATCGACCGCAGCGACCTGGGCGGTCAATTCCTTGACCAGCGGGATTGCGGGGTTGCCTGCAAGAGTCGCGGCCTTGCCGATGGCGCCGATGTCATAAAGCTCGGCCTTGCAGGCCGCCGCGATCACGTCGGCCGCGGCCGCGGGGATGACGTCGGCGGCCGCTTCGGCGCGAGCGAGCGCGGCCTCGAAATCCAGCATGCCTTGCAGAAGTGCCCGGTCTTCGAACAGGCTTGCCATCTCGTGATCGGCGAAGAGCTCGCCATAGAGACCGGGCAGGTCAGTCATGGCGGCTCCGCGTGTTCGGAAATGCGTGGCGCAATGCAGGCTCGCTCCCCTTGTCTAGGCTGGCGCTTTCCGATCAAGGATAGACCAATGGGTCTTTGGATAGACCCGAGGCGCGCTCGCCCGCAACATGGGCCGTTCGGCGCAGCCAAGATGGAGGAGTGACGCCGTGGCGATGACGATGAATGGCGAGGTCACCTTACCCGCCAGCAAGGATGTGGTCTGGGCAAAGCTCAACGATGCCGAGGTGCTGAAGGCCTGCATTCCCGGCTGCGAACAGCTTACCAAGGACGACGATACGCATTTCTCGGCGGTGGTGAAGGTCAAGCTCGGGCCGGTGAAGGCGACCTTCCGCGGCAAGGTCGAGCTTGCCGATCTCGATCCGCCGAATGGCTACCGGATCGCGGGCGAGGGCGAGGGCGGGATCGCCGGATTCGCCAAGGGCGGCGCCAAGGTCGTGCTCAGTGACGCGGAAGCAGGGCAGACATTGCTGAGTTACGAGGTCGAGGCGCAGGTCGGCGGCAAGCTGATGCAGCTTGGTTCCCGACTGATCGATTCGGTCTCGAAGAAGCTTGCCGACGAATTCTTTGCGAATTTCGCCAAGGCGGTCAGCGAAGGCTGAGCGCGCCCAAAGCATCGGCCCCAAACGTGGATGCGGTTCTCGGGAAATCCGATGCAAATGCAGGAGGTTAGATCACCGAACCGGATACACTATCCGGTTCGGTGATCTACGAGGCCTTGCGCAGCGACGCGAGAGCCTCGCTGACGGTCGCTTCCGCCGCTCCGATCTGGAGCGCGATGTCCGACGCGGCTGTGTTGGCACGCTCGAGCGCTCTTGCCGTCGTGGCAAGTCCGTCATTGACGGCGGTCGCACTGGCGATGGCTTCGTCGGAGCTGTTTGCGACCTCGGCCGCATCGCGGGCGATGCTGGTCGTGACGAAGCTTTGCTGGGCGACGGCATCCGAGAT
>NZ_JBFTZN010000143.1:0-14147 GCF_056406775.1 Allobosea sp. P1_A7 | reverse complement strand
CCTTGATACGGTCGACGAAACTGCGGCCTGGCTCACGGCTTGTCATGAAGCTCGCAATTCCGCGGCAGTCGAAGACGGCGCTGACGGGTTTCACCTGCGCGCGCGCTGTCCGCAGACAGAGCTCGAGAAGATCCTCCGCCCGATCGAGAAAGTCGGTATGCGGAAACTCCTTGAAGGCAATGATGACATCGGCGGCATCGACCATCTCAGTGGTGAGATGGCAATGCATGTCGAGCTCGGCCCCGATGACGCAATCGGGGCCGGCAAGCGCGCGGGCGCGCGCCATCAGGTCGCCCTCGCAATCATCATAGTCGCGCGCAACCATTGCGCCATGCAGCCCCAGCAGCACGATATCGACGGGCAGCGCCTCACGAAGCTGGCTAAGAATTTCATCCCGCAGGCTTTCATAGCCCTCGCGCGAGACGAGCCCTGCAGGCTCGGCCCATGTCGCCGTGCCCTCGATCAGGGTGTAGCCCTCGCTGGCAGCGCGGCTGCGGGCGGCGACCACCGGCGCCGAGCACAGCGTCGGCGTTTCCGGGTGCGTACCGGGCGGACAGTAGAAGGCCGCCTCAAAGGCGCTGCGATCGACGAAGAGCGGAGCGAAGGTGTTGGTTTCAGTCGCCAGCGATGCAACGAAGACGCGCATGCAGATAGCCCCCCGCTCGGCGACACGACGCAACCGCACCGTCCCGCTCCCCCGCCAGGATCTAACGGGAGGTCGCTTCCCCCTGTCAAAGCAGAGTGGTTTCTCCTGACGGAATAATGGCGTCTTGATCCGGAACGCCCCCGCGTCCGAAATGGTGCCACGCCGCTTCCTGTCGAGATTGGTTTCCCCAGCATGGCACGCCCCCGCCGCATCCTGCTCGCCGCGCTGTTTCACGAGACGCACAGCTTCATCGACGAGGTTACGAGCCTCGCCGACTTCACGATCCGGCGCGGCGGCGAGGTGTTGCAGCGGCGCGGAGACGGATCCACCCTCGATGGTTTCCTGGAGGTGGCCGAAGCCGAGGGGTGGCAGGTCGTGCCGACGATCGACTACACGGCCCTGCCCTCGGGCACCGTCGAACAGGCTGTCTTCGACCGCTTCCGGGACGAGTTCGACGCGGGGCTCAGGGCAGCGCTCGCGGATGGCGGCCTCGACGGCATCTGGCTCGCCCTGCACGGTGCCATGGTGACGTCGGCATGTCTCGACCCGGAGGGTGCTTTGCTCGCCCATATCCGTGCGGTGCCCGGCTGCGAAAACCTGCCGGTCTTCGGTGTCTTCGACCTCCACGCGAATTTCACCGCGGCCATGGCTGCCCACGCCAATGGCCTCGTCGCCTATCGCGAGAACCCGCACACCGATGCGCGGGAATCGGCCAAGCGCGCAGCGCAGCTGCTCGCACGGGCCCTGAACGAGAACAGCCTTCCGCGCATGTATTCATGCAACGCCCCCGTCATGTGGCCCCCGACAGGAACCGGAACGGCCGATCGGCCGATGCGCGAGCTTGAGGCCATGGCTCGGGCGATTGAAACCGACGATCCCGCGATCTGGGCTGTCAACGTCGTCGGCGGCTATTCATTCTCCGATGTTCCCGAGGCCGGCGTCGCATTCTGCGTGGTGACCACGGGAGCGGAAGCTGAGGCGCGCGAAGCCCTGGCGCGGCTCACTGAAACGGCCGTGGCCCTGCGCGCCTTCGGCCTGCCGAGCGAGTGGGATCTCGACGGCGCCGTCGCGGAGCTGCTGCGTCTCCCGGGCGGCCCCTTTATCGTCGTCGAGCCGGCGGACAATATCGGTGGCGGCGCGCCCGGCGACGGAACATCCGTGCTCCGCGCGTTCCTACGCCATCAGGTTGAGAACTGTGCCGTTGCCATTGCCGACGCCGCGGCGGTTGCTGCGCTCGCTGATGCCAGGCCGGGCGATGTCCGCTGGATCTCGGTCGGCGGCAAGGGGAGCGCCATCGCCGAAGGCCCGCTCGAGATCGAGGCCCGGTTCGTCAGTTCAAGCGATGGTGACTTTGCGCTGGAGGATCTGAACAGCCATCTCGCTGCCTCGCAGGGCGCCCATTTCAGCATGGGGCCCTCTGCCGTGGTGACTACTGGACGCGGGATCAGCGTGCTGCTGACCACCCGCAAGACGCCGCCCTTCGACCTTGGGCAGTTCCGCTCGCAGGGCATCCCCCCGGAGACCCTGAAGGCGATCGGCGTCAAAGCGGCCGTCGCGCATCGGCGTGCCTACGACAAGATCGCCAAGGGCAGCTACACGGTTGCAACACCCGGCCCCTGCACCAGCAAGATCGCTTCGCTGCCCTACACGCAGCTCCGCCGGCCAGTCTTCCCAATCCATCCGGATGACGCGCCGGACGACCGTTGAGCGGCCCCCGACGCCGGAAGCCGATGCGCGCTCAATTGCGCGGGTGCTGCCGGTGAGCTCATCCGGGTGTATCWCCAATGTACGCGGCCCTTGGCAGCGAGTTTGGAGAGCGATCATGGATGAGGACCGTTTCAACATGGCCGTCCGGAAGTTCCTGAAGGAGGTCGGGGTGACCTCTCAACGGGAGATCGAGCGCGTCGTACGCGAGGGAAACCTGCAAGGACGCGTCGTGCGCCTGCGCATGTCGCTTACGTCAGACGATGCGCCCTCGCTTCAGCATAGTGTCGAGACAACCATCGACCTCCGCTGAGGCGGCTGGCGGAGTGGCCCAGAACCCCCGCGGAAGCATCGGCAGCCGATCGCTTCACCTGGCTGCGAAGGTCGCCGCGTTCGCGCTCGCGAGCATTCGCCTGTAGCAGGGCGCTACCCAGCGATCAGGGAAGGCCTCATGCAATGCTTGAAATCTGTAATAGCTAAGCAAAATTCGACTTCTAATAGAATTTAATCAGATCCGTACACAATTGCCTCAGCGATTTGACATAGGTATTATTGAATAGAAAAATTGCCTCACCAAAGTAAATCGGAATCTCCGGCAATCCATCTATATCGACCTTTGTTACATTTGGCTCCTGCTCCCCCAGGCACCATTCCGGAATGATCGCAAAGCCGAGGCCAGCCTCGACACATCGCTTGACGCTCGAACTGCCCGACGTCGAGATCGCGATCTCCATTTCGGAATCCTGTGGCCTGAGATAATCGACCGCGAGATTGCGAAGGAGCTGGCCTGGCTCGTAGGTCACGAACGGCCGGCCTGTGGCCCAATCCTTGATGCTGCTCGGCGAAGGCGGGTCCCCCCAGGACGTCGGGAAGATCAGCGCCKGCCGATAGGTGCAGACGAGGTGCTGCGGAACGTTCGGGTCCCCGAAATACCGTTCGGTAATGCAGACATCCAGGCTGCCGTCCTTGATCAGTTCCGGGAGCGACGTGTCGCGCTCATAGGCCACGATCTCCACCTGGGGGTAACACTCACGGAAGCGGGCCAGGACCGGCGGCAGGAGATAGTAGAAGATGGCTTGCGGAAGCCCGATACGCAGGACCGGACGCTCCTTGTCCAGGGTGCGGTCGAGCCGGGCGAGCATCGTATCCAGCTCAGGCAGCAGCAACTTGTAGAGGCTGCGTCCGCGAGGCGTCAGAATAACCGTCTTCGCGCCCTGCTCCGAGACCACCAGGCGCTCTCCCAGAACCTGCTCAAGCCGCCGGACATGATTGGCGGCAGACTGATAGCTCATGCCGAGCTTGCGCGCGGCTGCGGAATAGGAGCCGTCGCGCGCAACGATGAAGAACGTTTGGATGAGCGTCAGGTTGGCGTCACGCATGGCAGCCCCTCCCAGGAAAGCGACCTGCATGTCCCACAGCAGAGCGATTTCCGCCACTTTCAAACAATGAGGCAAGTCGGCGCCGATCATTTGGATCGACCGGCCGGGCGAAGCGGAAGAGGTTCGGCGCACCTCTTCTGGGAAACAAGATCGCCGTCATGGCCCGCCCCTCCTCAATGCATGTCGCCGTGGTTGGCGCAGGAATCGTCGGTGCTGCCGCCGCCCATTTCCTCGCGGCCGCGGGCGCAAGGGTCACGTTGCTGGATGCATCGGGCCCGGCAGCCGGTGCGACCGGCGCATCCGACGGCGCGGTCTCGGTGGCCAGCAAGCGCCCGGGGCCGATGATGGACCTCGCCCGTCATGCCAGGGCCTTCTACGGCCAGTTGGAAGCCGACGGCCTGTTCCAAGGGCTGTTCCATCGCCGCTCGACCTTCCTGATCGCGCAGAACGCCCTTGAAGCGGAACTCGTGTCGCAGCACGGCGCTGACCTCGCCCAGGCCGGCGAACGCGTCATCGCGGTTGCGCGAGCCGACCTGATGAACCGCATCCCCGGTCTTGGCGAACGCGTCGCGGCCGCCCTCGAGATTCCCGATGACGGCCACGCCCTTGGATACCAGATCACCGAGCGCCTGCTGCAGCGGAGCGACATCGCCGTGCGGCGCCGGGCGTCGGTGTCCGAGATCGTGGTGCGGGATGGCCGTGCCGTCGGCGTCGCGCTCGCGGACGAAATCCTGCCGGCGGACGCGGTCCTTGTCGCGGCCGGTATCGGATCGGCCCATCTCCTGAACCTGGGCGACATCCTTATCCCGCGGAAGGGACAGATGGTCGTCACCGATCGGGCAAGTGCCGGGCGTCCTGCCATCGACGGGCATCTCATGGCCGCCTCCTATCTCGCGGCCAAGCGCGGCATCGTTCTGGACAGATCGCATATCGGCCTCGTCATCGACCCGCTGGTGACCGGCCAGTTCCTTCTGGGCGGCAGTCGAGAGGACAATCGCAGCGATCATCGAACAGACGCGGTGACCGTGTCGGCCATCTTGCGGGCAGCCCTCGATCTCTATCCACCGCTCGGGGCGCGGCGCGTGGTGAGAACATTCGCGGGCGTGCGCACGGCCTCGCGTGATGGGCTGCCGATCATCGGCAGGCACCCGCATGTCGATGGGCTCGTCGTCGCGACCGGTTTCGAGGGCGACGGCATCTGCCTTGGTCCCTTCATGGGCGAATCCGCCGCGCGAATGGTCCTCGACCGGCCGCTCGCCGCCGATCTTTCGATGCTGACACCCGCTCGATTTGCCGGGGTCGAGGCCTGCCAATGATGTCACGGATATTCTGGAACGATCGCGTCGTGCCCTTCCGCCCCGGCGAGACGATTGCAGCGGCCTTGGGCCGGGCCGGCATCCTCAGCCTCGGTCCGGAAGGCGCTCCGGTGCGCGGGCGTGTCTTCTGCGGCATCGGCGCGTGCCAGGCTTGCGTCGTCTCGGTCGAGGGTGGTGCACCGGTCGAGGCGTGCCTGACGCCCGCTAGGGACGGGTTGAGAATTGGGTCCATGCCTGCGGTTGGGGGGCGGAATGACTGACATTCCGATCCTCGTCGTCGGCGGCGGGCCCGCCGGAGCAAGCGCTGCGGCCACTCTCGCTGAGGCTGGATTGCGTGTGCTTCTGGTGGAGCAACGCGATCAACTGGGCGGCGCTATCCACCGCCAGGCGGCCCGCGGCGCGGCCCACGCCGTGCACACGCCCGCCCGGCACCGACGCAACTGGGCCGAGCTCGCCCAGCGTATCGAGGCTGCCGGCAGCCGCATCGAATTGCACACCGACACCGTCTTCCTGGGCGTCGACGGAGATGGCCGCCATCTCTTCGACGATCGGGCGGCCGGCAGGGTTTTTGCCCGCACGGTCCGCGCGGCAGTCATCGCTGTCGGAGCGGTTGAGAAGATCCATCCGTTCGAGGGCTGGGACCTGCCGGGCGTCATGACCGCGGGCGGAGCTCAGGTCCTGCTCAAGGAGACCGGCGTCCCACCGACGGGGCCCATCCTGGTCGCCGGAACAGGCCCCCTTCTTCTTGCCGTATCCGCACAGCTTGCCAAGGCGGGCAACCCGCCGGTCGCGGTGCTGGAGCGGGGGCGTCCATGGCTTCGCTTCAACGCCCTGCTGCAGATGGTCGGGGCAGGGCCGCAACTCGGCGAGGCGGCTTCCTACGCCGCCACGCTCCTGTCGCAGGGCGTCCCCTACCGGACCGGAACCGACATCCTCTCCGTTCGCGAGGATGATGCGGGTCTGGACATTCGGGTCAGGCGCAGTGGCTCCCTTCATCGTCTGCGCGCCCGGCATGTGCTGGTGCATGACGGCATCGAGCCCAACCGGGTCGGCATACCCCTTTCGGATCCCGGAGGGGCCGTTCCCGTTGTCCTTGCCGGCGACGGGCGCGAGGTCCTGGGCGCGGACGCGGCCATCCTGGATGGCCGCCGTGCAGCTTGCACGATCCTCGCGCGTCTGGGGATGCGGCGTCCCGACGGGCAAGTCGAGGCCAGGCTGACGGCGGCGCGGAATGTCCAGGCCGCCCTCTTCAACCTGTTCCGCTCCACCTTGCCGGAGCCAACCCCCGAGACGCTGATCTGCCGCTGCGAGGCGCGTCGCCTCTCCGACTTCAGATCGCTCCCGGACGATGCCTCGACTCGGGAGATCCGCCTCATGGGGCGGTTCGGGATGGGTGTCTGCCAGGGGCGTTTCTGCGGCCCGACGATCGCCGCCCTGCGCGGCGAGGCCGTGCCTTCGGCCATCCCACCACGTTGGCCCCTGCGGCCGGTGTCCTTGGCAGCACTTGCCGACCTGAAAACAGACGATCTGGAGTCCTAGACCGTGACCATCACCCTTGTGAAACGTCCCGCAGCCGCAACAGCATCCCCACAGATCGAGGTGTTCAATCCCTACTCGGGCGCCAGAATTGGTCAGGTCGCGGTTGCCGATGAGGTCGCGGTCGCAAAGGCTCTGCAAGGCGCGCGCCGGGCGTGGCGCGAGTTCCGCTTCAGCACTCCGGCGGAACGCAAGGCCTTGCTCTACCGCCTCGCGGAGCTTCTCGCTGATGAGGCCGACGATATGGCCAAAATCATCTGCGCTGAAGTCGGCAAGACGATCGCGGAGGCCCGCAATGAGGTCCGTCGCGCCCAGAACACCCTGCGCCTGTCCGGCGATGCGGTGACCGTGCTGCATGGCGAGGTGCTGCCGACGGCAATCGTGCCCGGCGCGCCCAGCAAGTTCGCGTCCATCACCTATGAGGCCGCCGGCGTGGTCGGGGCGATCACGCCCTTCAACTATCCGCTCAACCTGCTTTGCCATAAGCTCGGTCCCGCGATCGCGGCCGGCAACGCGGTCGTTGCCAAGCCGTCACCGAAGGCGCCGCTCGCGGCGGCGCGTCTGGCCGAACTCGCTGCCAAGGCCGGCTTTCCCGCAGGCCTGTTCACCGTCGTGCATGGGGGGGCCGAGGTCGCCGCGACCATTGCCGGCGGCGATATCGACATTCTGAGCTTCACCGGCGGACCCGCAGCCGGGCTAGCGCTGAAGAACGCATCCGGCCTGGTCCGTTGCCTGATGGAGCTCGGTGGCAATGACCCGCTGATCGTCATGCCCGACGCCGATCTGGACCGCGCGGCCGACGTCGCCATTGGCCATCGTTTCGAGATCGCCGGGCAAAGCTGCGCTGCGGTGAAGCGCCTCTTCCTTCACGACTCCATTCGCGAAACCATGCTGGAGCGCATCGTCGCGAGAATCGAGGCCGTTCGCACGGGCGATCCGGCCGATGCGGACACGGTCATGGGAACCGTCATCGATGAGCAGGCCGCCATGGAGGTGGAGCGGCGCGTCAGGCAGGCGGTCACCGATGGGGCAGAGCTGCTGGCAGGCGGCGTCCGGAAGGGGACGCTCTTTGCTCCGACGCTCCTCGACGCCGTGTCGGAAGGCACCGACCTCGTGCGCTCCGAAACCTTCGGCCCGGTTCTGGCAGTCCGCCGCTTCAGCGATGTCGGCAGCGTCATCGCCGAGGTCAGTGACGGCATCTACGGCCTCCAGGCCGGCGTCTTCACCAACGATCATGCGCTGGTCAAACGCTTCTCGCGCGAACTGCGCGTCGGCGGCGTGATGATCAATGAGGGCCCCGATTTCAGGGCCGAGAACGTGCCGTTCGGCGGAATCAAGTCCAGCGGCCTGGGACGCGAGGGCATCCACATGACCTTGCGGGAAATGAGCGAGACCAAGGTCGTCATCGACTGAGGCTTCGGGAAAAGGGAATTGCACAATGATCGATAAGCAACTTCGTCAGCGCATGGCTGGCGTCTTCACCGCTCTCGTGACGCCGTTCAGGAACGGCGCGGTCGATACCCCGGCGCTCGAAGCCTTGATCAAGAAGCAGCTGGAAGCGGGTGTGGCCGGGCTTGTACCGGTCGGCACCACGGGCGAGGCCGCGACCCTGACTGACAGCGAGGCAGAGGACGTCATTCGCACCACGGTCGCAGCGGCCAAAGGCCGAGCCTTCGTGATGGCCGGCGCAGGATCCAACGCGACGAACCTGGCCATCGGGAAAGCCGTGCGGGCGCAGGCGCTAGGCGTCGACGGCCTCCTGATCGTCACGCCCTATTACAACAAGCCTTCTCAGGCCGGCCTGTTCGACCATTTCTCCGCCATTGCTGCGGCGGTGGAGATCCCGATCATGCTCTACAGCGTGCCGGGACGCACCGGAGTCGAAATCGCGCCGGAGACAGCGGCGCGCCTGGCGAAAGCCCATACCAACATCGTCGGCATCAAGGAGGCCGGCGGCAAGGTCGAGAGGATTACCGAACTGCGCCGTGCCCTCGGTGAGGAATTCGTGATCCACTCAGGCGATGATGGGCTCACCCTACCCTTCCTCGCGGTCGGCGCCGACGGCGTGACGAGCGTCGCCTCGAACCTGCTGCCCAAGGACATCGTCGCTCTGCACAAGGCCTGGGTCACTGGCGAGACAGACAAGGCCCGGCGCCTTCATGAGGCTCTGTTCGACGTGATTGGACATCTCTTCATCGAGAGCAATCCAGTACCGCTGAAGGCAGCGCTCGCCCGCACCGGGGCCATCAGCGCCGAAATCCGTGCGCCGCTCGCCCCGTTGCGCCCGGAGAGCCTTGCGTCGCTCGAGGCGAGCCTCAAGACCTACGAGACAACCGCCAACATATAAAAAAACCGGTAGGAAGCGGGGCTACTCTCGCATTGTTCGCGAGGGTGGCTCGCCTACGCTGCCGTCAATCCGGATATCGGAGCAAGGCCGAGTACATCGGCGGGGAACGGAGTTTAGACCCATGAAACAAGTCCTTCGGGCAATCTGCGCCGCCGGCCTCTCGCTGCTGGCGCTTTCGGGAACGGCCAGAGCCGAGGATACCGTGGAAGCTGTGCGCGCTCGCGGCGTTCTGCGTATCCCGGGAATTCTCAACGAGGATCCCTATTTCAACAAGGATCCGCGGACCGGCGAATGGCGCGGCTTTGCCATCGAGATGGCCAGAGACATCGCCAAGACGCTGGGCGTCAAATTGCAGGTCGTTGAATCGACCTGGCCCAATTCGATCCTGGACGTGCAGAGCGGCAAGGCTGATCTGGCCCTGGGCGTCACCGCGACGCCGCAACGGGCGCTGTCGGTCGCGTTCTCCCAGCCGACCTATTTCAACAGCTTCGTCATCGTCTCGCCCAAGCCGGAATTGTCGAAGCGGAGCTGGGCCGAGCTCAACGATCCCAAATACACTTTTGCTGTCGATCTCGGCTCCTCCCAGGATCTCATCGCGCAGCAATACCTGCCGAAGGCAAAGATGCTTCGGTTCAAGTCCCGCGATGAAGCGATCGTCGCCGTCGTCACCGGCAAGGCCGATGGCCTCGTGAACACGATGCTCAACGGCCTCGTCATGGCCAAGAAGGCCAGCGGCATCGGCAAGGTCATGGTGCCGCAGCCCGTGCTCTCCACCCCTTCGGTGGTGGCTATGAACTGGGGAACCGACGAGAAGTGGAAGGCCTTCATCTCCTCCTGGGCCGAATACAACCGCCGCATCGGCAACAACCAGACCTGGATCGTGAACAGCCTGGAGCCATTCGGCATCACGCTGGACGATATGCCCGAAGGCTTCGGCTTCGGCGGCTGAACTCCCAGGCGGCCCGCGAGGGCCGCCTCCACGGAAGGCTGGAGAGAACATGTATACGTGGAGCTTTGCCCCGATCCTCCAGGCGAGCGATCTCTTCCTGTGGGGGGCGTGGATCACCGTCGTCTATACGATCGGCTCGATCGCACTTGGCCTGATCCTCGGCCTGGCGGTCTGCTTCGCGCGGCTGTCGGGCAATGGACCGCTGAACTGGTTCGCACAGGGCTTCCAGGAGCTGTTCCGGTGCACGCCCCTGCTCGTGCAGCTGCTCTGGATCTATTACGCCTTGCCGCTGATTCTCGGGATCGACATCCCGAACTGGGCGGCTGCGATGACGACGCTGTCGCTCTATGCGGCCGCATTCTATGCCGAAGTCTTCAGGGGTGGCATCGTCTCGATCGACAAGGGGCAATCCGAAGCAGGCGCCGCGATCGGCATGTCGGGATGGCAAGTCATGCGCCGGATCGTCCTGCCGCAGGCGATCCGCAGGATGATGCCCGCCTTCATCAATCAGTCGGTCACGCAGTTCAAGAACACCTCGCTCGTATCGGTCATCTCGGTCGCGGACCTCACCTATATGGCGACCGTCGTGAACGGGCAGACCTATCGCCCGTTGGAGGCCTATACGGCTGTCGCGATCCTCTATTTCGTCATCCTGTTCCCGGTCACGAAATTCGCCGACGTCGTCGAGCGCCGCATGCGCGCGGGCAATTGAGGAAAGGCGTTCCATGACCTCCAAACCTTCGTCGACCTCCAAGCCTTCGTCCGCTTCGTCCGGCTCCCTCCTGGAAGCCTCCGGCGTCACCAAGAACTTCGGGGCCCTGAAGGTGCTCCATGGCATCGACCTGGCGGTGAAAGCCGGCGAGGTCCTCTCGATCATCGGCCCTTCCGGCTCGGGAAAGTCCACCTTCATCCGCTGCATGAACATGCTGGAAAGGCCCGATGCCGGCGATATCCTCTTCCGCGGCAGGCGCGTTGGCCTGAAACATGTCGGCGATGCCCATTTCATGGGGCAGGGCGAGTTGCGGCGCCATGTCGGCATGGTGTTCCAGCACTTCAATCTGTTTCCCCACAAGACGGTTCTGGAGAACGTGATCGAAGGACCGATCATCGTGCAGCGCAAGCCGCGGGCCGAGGCCGTCGAGATCGCGATGGACTATATCGCGAAGGTCGGGCTTGCCGATAAGCGCGATGCCTGGCCGAACCAGCTTTCCGGCGGACAGAAGCAGCGCGTCGCGATCGCGCGGGCCCTGGCCATGCAGCCGGATGCCCTTCTCCTAGACGAAGTCACGAGCGCGCTCGATCCCGAGCTGGTCGGCGAGGTTCTCGGCGTCGTACGCAGCCTCGCGGATCAGGGAATGACGATGGTCATCGTCACCCATGAGATCTCCTTCGCGGCCGACGTGTCGGACCGGATCGTCTTCATGGAAGCCGGGCGCATCGCGGCGGAGGGCTCGCCGACCGATATTCTGCGCAGCCCGAGCAACGAGCGCCTGAAAGYGTTCCTGTCGCGCTTCCATGCCTGATGAACCGATGAACAGGCTTGGGGAGAAACACGGCCCGTTTTCCGTCGTGATCGTTGGCGGCGGCAGAATTGGCTCGGCGCTGGCGGTCCTGCTTCGCGAGGCCCCGGAGTTCGACGTCGTGATCGTGGATCCGACGGAGCCGGCTCGGGTAAGCGCTCGCAATCTCAATCTGCGCCTGGTGGACATCGATCCCGCCAACCCATCCAAGCTGGACAGCCTGCTGGCCCGGTCCGACGCGGTGGTGGCCGCGCTGCCATCATCCGCGACACCTCCCATAGCCGCGGCAGCCCGGCGCAGCGGCGTGCATTACCTTGATCTGAGCGATGATACGCCCGGCCTCGAGGCCGTTCGACGCGAGGCCGGGTCGGCCTCCAGCTGCTTCGTTCCGCAATGCGGTGTATCGCCAGGATTGATCTCGCCGCTGGTGCTGGACCTCTTGTCCAGGGGTGTGATGCAAGGCAGCGAGGTGAATGTCCGGATCGGCACCTTGCCACGGCATTCGACCAATCGGTTCGGCTACGGCCTCACCTGGGATGTCGATGCCCTGCTGCGCGAATATCTGCAGCCCTCGACCGCGTTGATCAACCGCAAGGTAACGCGCCTGCCTCCCCTGTCCGAGCAGGAGCAGCTCCGTCTCGACGACAGCCTCTACGAGGTCTTCGTTTCCGGAAATATCCCCCTGAGCCTGTGCACATGCCTGGAGGGGCGTGTCGACAGCCTGGTCTCCCGGACGATCCGCTATCCCGGCCATCTCGACTACATGAAGTTCCTGCTGGACGATCTGAAACTGCGGCACCGGGTGGATCAGCTGCGGAACCTCTTTCTGAACGCGCTCCCCGAGATCGACGACGACCGGCTCCTGGTCTTCATCACGGCCGTCGGCCTGCGGAACGGGCGGCGGATCGAACACCGGTTCGCGCGTCACGTCGTTCCCGCGACTGTCGGCACCGTTTCGTTGAGCGCGATGCGGCGGACTGCGGCATCCCATGTCGCCGCCGTCCTGGACCTCATTCGGGAGGGACGGCTAAGCGGCTGCGGACTGATCGCTCAGGAGGATATCCCGATTGACGCATTGCGCGCCAATCGCTTCCTCTCGTGGTTCTTCGACGGGATCACGACCGCCTCGGCCGAGCACTCGAGCCTGGAAACGGCATCGTGAACAGCAATCCCACTCCCGCGCGGACAAACGGCGTGGTCGCCGATCTCGGGATCGGTGTGCTCATGCTCGACACGCAATTCCAGCGTCTGCCCGGGGATATCGGGAACGGAACGACATGGTCGTTCCCGGTCCAGTTCCGGGTTGTGCGCGGCGCGAATCCCGCTGCGGTGGTCCATGGGCAAGCCGCGGGACTGCTCGAGCCCTTCATCGCTGCAGCGCTCGATCTCGTCGCGACCGGCGTGCGCGGCATCACGACGAGCTGCGGCTTCCTGGCGCTCCTGCAGAAGGAGATGACCGCGGCGCTGCCAGTGCCGGTGGCGACCAGCAGCCTGCTCCAGGCACCGGTGATCGAGGCGATGCTTCCCGCCGGCCAACAGGTCGGCATTCTCACCTTCGCAGCGGAAGCGCTGACACGAAGGCACCTCGATGCGGTCGGTGTCAGGACGGACACGCCGATCGAGGGCCTGGCGCCGGAGAGCCTGTTTCGCCGCGTCTATGGGGGCCAGGGCGGGATTTCGGATTTCGCTACGCTCGATCGGGAGGTCGTCGATGCAGCGCTGGCGCTCGTGGCCAGGCACCCCAATGTGGGGGCGATCCTGTGCGAATGCACCAATCTGCCGCCTCATGCCGCTGCGATTGCGGAGGCGACCGGACGACCGGTCTTCGACATCATCGGCTTCATCGACTGGTTCGCGCGCAGCTTGACGCCTCCAAGATATGTGCGGCGCTGAACTCCGGGCTCCGTCCCAGTCTGCGCTGGCGCATTCCGTCTTGACGCCCCCTCCATTTCTCCCTTGAATCGCCAGCTGGGGGCGTTGCAGGGCGGGTCATGCTGCGCGCTATTATTCTCTTCGTTGCGGCGCTGGCGCTCTCAGCGCCCACCTACGCCTACGACAATACGGTCAGCCGCGGGCTTGCCGACTTCCTCAACATCTTCAGCGAACAGGCGATCCCGCGCCAGATCGTGCCTTGGCGCGGGCAATACGCGCCCGGCACGATCGTCATTTCAACGAGCCAGCGGAGGCTTTTCTACGTGCTCGGGAATGGGCAGGCGATCCGCTATGGCGTCGGGGTCGGACGGCAGGGCTTTAGCTGGTCGGGGACCAAGATCGTCACGAGAAAGCGCGAGTGGCCGGATTGGCGGCCTCCCGCGCAGATGCTGAAACGCCGGCCCGATCTGCCGCGCTACATGCCGGGCGGCATCGACAATCCCCTGGGCGCACGCGCGCTCTATCTCGGATCAAGCCTGTATCGCATCCATGGCTCCAATGAGCCCAACACGATTGGGGCAGCCGTGTCGTCGGGTTGCATCCGGATGACCAATCGCGACGTTGTCGACCTCTACGATCGCGTCATGACTGGTACCAAGGTCGTCGTGCTGCGGTGACGGGAAGCCCCCGGATCACAGCATCATGAGCCCCGCATGCTACGCGAGAGCCGCGGGCCGCGCGGGCTACAATCGCAATCCGCCATCGACCGCGATCTCGGCGCCGTTGATATAGGCCCCCTCGTCGCGGCACAGCAGCAGCGCCACTCCGGCGCAGTCGCGTGGTGCGCCAATCCGCCCAAGCGGGACGCGCTCCAGGAC
>NZ_JBFTZN010000142.1:25378-34833 GCF_056406775.1 Allobosea sp. P1_A7 | reverse complement strand
AATGAGCGTCTTGCCCGTCAGATAGCCGATGATCTGAAGAATGAACTCGACCATCAGACCGAGCACCGCATCCAGCAAAATCGCCACCTCCAGTTATGGACTTCCGCTTCTGACAGCTGAGAGGGCCGAAAACCCTCCCGGCCACACCGCGCCGGCTCTCTTCGCATGGCCCTGTGCGCCGCTGCTGACGGCGGCAGGCGCTGTCGGCCCTGGGCAGGCAGCCCAGGCTCCCGGCTCGCGAATTCCCCTGGCCTCAGTGTCGCGGCTCGCCGCCACCCTTCAACTCCACCTCAAATCGCAAGAGCTGGTCGAACAGCGGCGCCTTCCGGACGTCATCGTCGAGCCCGCCATCGGGCCTCTTCTCCGATCTTCGGCTCTCGAGTAGTCCGAGCCATGACAGCGGCCGGAGCACCCGCGTCGTCAGGGCGAACTCGGGAAAGTCGGGAGCAATCGGGTCCCCGATGGTCTCCATGATCGTACAGGCCGGCATCAGGTCCTTCGCATGGGACCAGCCATGCGCCGTCACCGACAGGCTCCACAGGATCACGCCCATGTGGTGCTGGGGCCAGAACTCCAGCGGGTTCCGGTCGAAGTCCTGGAGGTTCACTTTCCAGAATGTCGCTTCGAACAGCGCGGCGAGCAGCGCCGGGGCGGCCTCGGGCGCCAGCATGGCCTTGCCTGCCTTGCTCGCCTTCAGGACCCCCGAGCGTTTCCGCAGGAGCCGGGCCGCCTGCAGCACGATCCGTGTGAACAGGACCCCGTAGGCATCGTGCTCGTTGATGACCTTGTTCGTCGCGAGCGTGGTGGCCCTGTCGTATCCCGGCCACTCCGTCCGGTCGAAGACATGCCGGACATCGGCCCGCTTCAGGGCTCCCGCAGGGGTGAGGACCAGTCCGCCCTTCTCCACGGCAAGCGCCAGCAGGAGCCTCGCGGCGATGACCATGGGAGCCTGAAGGGCGGCCTCGACGGAGACGCTATCGGGCGTGAGGCGGACAGCCTGCGGGACCCTGCCGGGAGGCTCAAGGAGCGCCTTGAGGGAGGCCGGCTGAAGAAGGGCCCAAGCGGGGGGAAGGTCTGTCACGGGGAGAGCGTAGGCGGCCCGGAGCGATTGCTCAACACTGCGTTTCGCTGGAGGTATGGGCATCGGCACGCGACATGGATCGGCGACGCAAAGTCATCCCTGATGGCCTATCGACGCCGTGAGTTAGTTGCGATTTTTGCGCCGAACGCCCTGTCGAGCCAAGGGGCGCGGGGCTCTTGGTCCCGGGTTTCGGTCCGCCGGCGCAATGGCCCGCCGCAGGCCGGCGCGAAACCTTCGCCGGTCTGCCGAGCGGGCCATCGACCTGGAATCTAGCGGCCGAAGATGCTCTTGAAGAACTTCGCGACCGTGTTTCTGCTCTTCTTGCGCTCGAGTTCGGATGCGTCGGTGATCCACGCCGTCTGCACGACACGCCGCTCGCCCGCGAAGGGCTTGTGGCCGTGCCAGGAATTGTCGGAGCGCAGGAAGCCGAAAACGGCACCCATGGTCGGAGGCACCTCGCAGGCGAAGGGCTCGAAATTCGTGCCGTCATAGAGCACGCGCAGCCGGCCTTCCGCATCCGGTGACCAGTCGTCGTTCAGATAGAGCAGCACGGTCATGACCTTGCTCGGGCCATCGGTGTGAATGCGGCCGTCCTTGGCCTGCGAGAGCTTTCGGACGGTGGTCAGCCGCGGAAAGGCGTGGAGGTCTTTTCCAAAGCGCTGCGAAAGCACCTCGGTGAGGTCCGGGCTCTCCATTTCATCGATCAGCTGTTTAAAGCTTCCCGCCAGCTCGATATCGTCGACGGTCAGATAGCCAGGCTTCGTAATGGCCGGGTAATCCCGACGTATATCCGGGATGGCCTCAGGCCTGAGAAAGTTCTCACCAAGGAAATGCGGATAAGGTTGCAGTGAGAACGCACTGTCGCGGATCGCATCT
Source organism: Allobosea sp. P1_A7 (assembly GCF_056406775.1). NCBI lineage: Bacteria > Pseudomonadati > Pseudomonadota > Alphaproteobacteria > Hyphomicrobiales > Alloboseaceae > Allobosea > Allobosea sp. P1_A7. The sequence continues at coordinate 32,876 of NZ_JBFTZN010000142.1, read as the reverse complement.
GCATTGAGTAGCTTGAGAGCCATAGCCGTGGTCCCTTAGTAAATTACATTCGGTAATTTCGACCGGTGGTAGACATACAAGAGCTGCTGACCGTGCCTGCTCGCGCTGGAGAAGGAGCCAAGGCTTGCAGACAGGAATCGAGCAGCCGAAATCGTATCTTATTCATACATGCGAGCCTTCACGATGCAAAATTGCTTGTCTGGTCCGCGGCGAAACCGTTCGGCGGGCGAGAATTCGCATTGTGTCGGCGCTGCGATTGCCGGAGGCGCGGCCCGCTTTCTGCTTCGATCCGGCTGTCTGGGCGGGCGCGGTCCATCCTCCGCACGCTCATGCYGCGGACCGAGCGTCGCATTGCTGCGCAGCACCGATGACGAAAATTCGCATGGTCGGGAATAAACGGCGCTGAAGACCTGTCTTCTCAATGAACGCAGCGTGGTTGCGTTCTTGGGAGATCGACCATGACACATCATCGGATCGATACTGAGCGGCCTGCCACCACACGCCGCGAGACGCTCGAATGCATGATCTGGGCCGGAACCGGCGTGCTTTGGACGGTTGCGAGCGGGGTGCCGGTCTCGCTGGGCCTCCTCGGCAGGGCGGAGGCGGCAGAAGCGGTCACCAAGGGGTTCACCTTCCTGCAGATATCCGACAGCCATGTCGGCTTCGACAAGGCTGCGAACCCGCATGCTCTCGACACGCTCACGGAGGCTATCGCCCAGATCGGGGCGCTCCCGGCCAAGCCCGCCTTCATGATCCATACGGGCGACATCACGCATCTCTCCACGGCCGCTCAATTCGATGATGCGGCGCGTGTCATCGGCGGCGCGAGGCTCGACGTTCACTACGTGCCTGGCGAACATGACGTGATCGACGAGGGTAACGGGCAGGCCTATTCGGAGCGGTACGGCAAGGGCAAGCAGGGCGCCGGATGGTATTCCTTCGACGAAGGCGGCGTGCATTTCATCGGCCTGGTCAATGTCGTGAACCTCAAGGCTGGCGGGCTCGGTCAACTCGGGCCGGAGCAGCTGAAATGGCTCGCCGACGATTTGCGCGGCCGCAGCGCCTCGGCTCCCATCGTGGTCTTCGCGCATATCCCGCTCTGGACGGTCTATGCCGATTGGGGCTGGGGCACCGCCGACAGCACGCAGGCGCTTGCGCTGCTCAAGCCCTTCGGGTCCGTCACCATCCTCAACGGCCACATCCACCAGATCATGCAGAAGGTGGAAGGCAATGTGACCTTTCACACTGCAAGGTCCACGGCCTTTCCGCAGCCGGCGCCGGGGACCGCCTCCTCGCCCGGTCCCCTGACCGTCCCGGCTGGCGAGTTGCGCAAGTTCCTCGGCATTACGAGCGTCGCCATTCGCCCGGGCGCAAACGATCTGGCGATCATCGACAGCACGCTCGCGCGCGGCTGAACGAGGGATGGCGTAACCGTGCAATCGGGAGAGCGACATGACTTGCAGGCACAGGCCCCTCTGGGCTGCGGGCGCGATCATCGTCCTGTCGGTCCTCGCCGCATCCCGTCCCGCGGGGGCGGAGGAGGCGCTGGTGAGGATCTCCAACTTCGCTTTCGTTCCGCCGGACCTCACCGTGAAAGCCGGAACGACGGTCACGTTCCGGAACGAGGATGACGAACCGCATCTGGTTGTCGCGGGTGACGGCTCGTTCAGATCCCGCGCGCTCGATACGAAGGACAGTTTCGCGTATGATTTCACCCTGCCGGGGGAGTTTTCGTATTTCTGCAGCCTTCATCCGCATATGCAGGGAAAGATCCGCGTTTCCCGCTGATCGGACCTTGTGGCCGGGTGTCCAGACGGCGAGCCGACAGTGGCAGCAAGCGGCGACCCTTCCGCCGAACGGTTTCGCGAGGTGGTGTTGCCCCATCTTGCGGATGCGCTGGCCTTCGCCCGCTGGCTCACGGGCAATGCACATGATGCAGAAGACGTCGTCCAGGAGGCTTGCCTTCGCGCCTATGCCGGGATCGGAACCTATGCAGGCGGCAGCGCTCGCGCCTGGCTTCTCGCGATCGTGCGCAATGCCTGTCACACATGGCTCGCCAGGAATCGCGGGCCGATGCTCGTGCCGCTCGACGAGGTCACGGATGCGGATCTCCTGGCTTCTGGCCCATCAGGCGATGACGACGCGGAGGCGGCCATGATCGCCCGCGCCGACGCGGCAGAGATCGAAGCGGCGATTGCAGCGCTGCCCCCGCCGTTCCGCGAGGTTCTCGTGCTGCGCGATATCAATGGGCTGGGCTATCGCGAGATCGCCGATCTGATTTCGGCGCCGATTGGCACCGTCATGTCCCGCCTGTCGCGAGCCCGCACGATCCTGATCCGCCAGCTTGGGGGACGCAATGACCGAGCGTGACGGCCAGCCCATCGATCCAGGCGAAGCGCGGCTGCTTCTGCACGCTCTCGTCGATGGCGAACTCGATGCGGCCAGTGCATCTGCGCTCGAGCGCCGCCTCGCAACCGATCCGCCCCTCGCGGCGGAAAGGGCGCGGATCGTTGCCCTGCGCAGCGCGATGCGGCAGCTGCCCCGGCCGGAGCCCAGTGCCGAGCTGCGCAAGCGTGTCATTGCGATCGGCGCCGATGCATCGGCGCGGCCGGCTCGCAGTTTCGATTGGCGCGCACTGGCCGCAACGGCCCTGATCGCCAGCCTGCTGGCCGGGGGCGGAACCTATTGGGGCGTGTCGAGCGTGGCGCCGGAGGACATGGCGGGCGACATCGCCAGCAGTCACCGCCGGGCCCTCATCGCACCCACTCCGGTCGACATGGCCTCGTCCGATCGACATCAGGTCAAGCCATGGCTTGACGCCAAGATCGGCCTGTCTCCGCCGGCCGACGACTTGGCACGGGACGGTTTTCCCCTCGTCGGCGCACGCATCGATGTCATCGGCAATCACGTCGCGCCGACCCTCGTCTACCGCCACAATGAGCATCTGATCTCGGTCGTCGCCTTGCCGCGCGCTGTCTCGTCCCAGCCGCCCGCCGGGCCCAGCGGCAGCTCGGCACGGGGGTTTTCACTGGTGACCTGGGAGGATCGCGCCTTCACCTATTGGGCGATCTCCGATCTGGAGCGTGCGGAGCTCGATGCCTTCGTGCGGCTGTTCCAGGCGCGCGCCGCCGAAAAGGGGTGACCACCGGCATCGCTCACCGCTTCCGGGGCGATGGTCCCGAGCTCTTCCGGCGCGTAACCTTGGGCATTCGGCTGGAGCGAGGCACCCGTTCAGCGGGGGCACCAGTCCCAGAAGCCGGTCATGCGCTGGGGCGTGGTGTAGTACCAGCAATAGCCCGCGCGCGGCGCCGGGCCGGCGAGCGAGACAGCCGCTGCCCCGGCGATGAAGCCGAGCGCCGCCCCCGCTGCAACCGCTCCGCCGCGATGCCAGTGACGCCGCGGGTGAACGACAGTCACGCGCCCCGGGCGATGATGCCGGACCTGCGGGCTCGGCCGATGGACATGCGACGGGCGCGTATGCGGACGGTGCTGCGGCCGGCTGACATGCGCCCCGTTGCCGGGCCGTTGGGCGCTGGAATGGTGGCCCCTGCGGACAGTCTGCCCCGACATCTGCGGCGAGCTGGAGGAGCGGACCTGCGCTTCGGCCGTGCCCAGGCTGGGCAGGGGCGCCACGACGCTCGCCAGGAGGGCGAAGAGCCTGAGAAGCGATCTCAGCTTGAGAGAATGGCGCATGATCTCTTCTCCTCCACGGCAGTTGCTCACGCCCATCGAGCCATGGCGCTCCGGTGGCTTCGCGTCGCCGCCCATCCATGCTGGCCTGCCATGTGGAAGTCGATCAACTCATTGTGGGTTGGCGGCCCGGATGGTCCGGCAGGCTTGCCCGGATTCCTTGCGGGCTGTACGTCATCGGTTAACGTGCCGGGCGCAGGTTCCAGATAGACTTGAACCGATCGATCGTGGCGGGGATTTGCGAATTGCCGGGTCAGACTRAAGAGCGCCGCCACCACCGCAAGAAGGTTGTGCAGGAAGCGCGAATCCGTCTTCCCGGCCAGAACAACGAGATTCCCTGCATTATCCGCGATGTCTCGGTGTCCGGCGTCAAGCTGCGCGTGCCGATGGGGTTCGAGGCGCCAGACGTTTTCAGGCTGATCGCTCCGGCCCTGCACATCAACAGCTGCGTGCGGATTGCCTGGCGCAGCCAGCACTCGATCGGCGCGACTTTCATCCCGGATGCTGAACGCCCCGACTGAACGCTGCGAGAGGCGGAGGCCCTGGGTCGGAATTCGTCATCTTGCCGCGGGTCGGGTTCGATGCTGAGTTTCGCGGGTGCCGGAGGTGCCCGATGCCGTTCAGCTCCCTTCCCGAACTCCTCGAACTCGCAACAGCGCGCGAGGCCTTTGAGATCGCCTGGGCTCATATCGAGCCGTCACTCTGTTTCCAGGCCGCCAGCAGCGAGAGCATGAGGCTGTGGCTCGGCCATATCGTTGCCGGGCTGTCGAGTGCGCAGCCGGATGTCGATATCGTGCCCCTGGCGGTCGAGCAGTTCCTGGCGACGGTGCCGATCTCCCACTAGCCTGAATCCTGACGCTGCGCCGCTCCGGAGCAAGGACGGTGAGCGCCATCGCAGGCTGAGGTCTGTCGATTTCACGGCCCGATCAGTGGCTCGGCCTGGGCGAACTGGGCTGTGGAGGCCGTGATCAGTCCGTCATCGGCCATGCGTCGGAGCACCCAGTCGCGCCGCTCCTTGGCGCGACCGCGGTTGTCGGCGATGTCGAGCCGGTAGGTGTTCGGCGCCTTGGGCAGGGCGGCGAGATAGGCGGCTTCCGCGACGCTGAGATCGGCCGGGCTCTTGCCGAAATACTGGGCCGAGGCCGCCGCGATGCCATAGGCGTAGCCGCCGAAATAGATCTGGTTCAGGTAGAGTTCGAGGATCCGGTCCTTGCTCAGAGCGTCCTCGATCCGGCTCGCCAGGACGATCTCCTTCACCTTGCGGGCGAGCGAGGGCGGCTGGCCCGGCAGCAGCAGGTTCTTGGCGAGCTGCTGGGTGATGGTTGCGGCGCCTGCCGGCGTCCGGCTCTCGCCCAGGCTCGCGAGGTTCTGGGCTGAGGCCCGCAGGATGGCCGGCAGGCTGTAGCCGCCATGGCGGTAGTAGTCCTGGTCCTCCGCCGCGAGGAAGGCCTTCAGCACATGGGGCGGGATGGTCGCGAGCGGCACCGGCCGGCGATACGCCGTCAGGCCGCCATCCCGGCCGTAGCGCTCGAGATCGGGCGGTACATAGCCTGCGATCTCGGCCGTGCTCGGCAGGTCCCTGCCGTGAGCCCAGAACAGGCCGCCGATCGCCGATGCGCTCAGGCCCGCGAGGAGGCCGAGCAGGGCTGCGCCGCGCAGCGCGGTGCGCTTGATGCTGCCCGCCACCGCATAGGGCACCGAGAGCGGCTCGCGCGCCACGCCCCAGGCTTCGCCGAGCTTGGCGATCATCTCGGCCGAGAGATGCCGCCGCCGGTTCAGGACCTCCGAAGCGCGCGAGCGCGAGCCGAGGAGCTCGGCGAGGTCGGCTTGCGTCCGCCCCTTGGCCTGCATCGCGAGCGTCAGATAGGCGATGGGGTCCGGCGACGCGATCGGATGGGTCTTGCGCTCGTAATCGGCGACCAGCAGGCACAGAACCTCGAGCCGGTCGGCCGCCGCGGAGCCCGGCTCCGCGGCAAACAACCGGTCGATCTCGGCCAGCGCCGCGTGATGATCCGCTTCGCTCCTGATCGGCCTGACGGGAAGGGTTTCGCGCTCCCTCACCTTGCGTCCTCCTCGTTGAGGGCGGTGACCGCGGTGATGCGGATCACGCCCAGCTCGAAATTGACCCTGAAGGCAACGCTGCAGCCGACATGCGGCAAGGCAAGCGCAACCGCATCCTCGCTCACGAAGCGGGCAACGGCGCCGCAATCGCGCGCAATCTCGTCGCGCGCCCGCCAGCTCGCCTGCCGCAGCAGCGCATTCAGGGCGCGCAGAGCAGAGCCGGCCTGTGGGTGCGCCTCGCCATACTCGGCCAGGGCCGAGGCTCCGATGACGATCATGCTGGTGCGATCATAATGTTCCCATAATTGGGAGCAATTGCTCTCATGCTCCCATTTTCGGGAACATTGATAGGCGCTCGCGCCCGCGGTTCAAAGGATGAAGTGATGCGCCGTCTCCCACGCCTTGCGCTCGCCGCGCTCTTTCTCCTCACGCTCTTCATCCTGATCGGCAACAGCAGTCTCCTGGCCTCCCGGCCGCAGGGCCGGCCGACCTTGCTCGCCCATCGCGGCATCACCCAGCTCTACGACAAGACCGACCTGCGCTCCGATGTCTGCAGCGCCGCGCGCATGCTGCCGCCGCGCCATGACTTCATCGAGAACACGCTGCCATCCATGCGGGCAGCCTTTGAGGCCGGCGCCGATATCGTCGAGCTCGACGTGCACCCGACCACCGACGGCCAGTTCGCGGTCTTCCACGACTGGACCCTGGAATGTCGGACGAACGGCGAGGGTGTCACGCGGGAGCACGCGATGGCGCAGCTGAAGGCGCTCGATGTCGGCTATGGCTATACCGCCGATGGTGGCAGGACCCATCCGCTGCGCGGCAAGGGCATCGGCATGATGCCGACGCTCGACGAGGTGTTTGCAGCCTTTCCCGGGCGGCGCTTCGCCATCAATGTGAAGAGCCGGGACAGGAGCGAGGGCGAGAAGCTCGCCGCAGTCCTGGGGGCATTGCCGCCTAAGGCCCGTGCGCGCCTGATCGTCTATGGCGGCGACGAGCCGGTCGAGACGCTGCGGCGCCTCCGACCGGATATCCCGGCCATGTCCAGGAGCACGCAGATCGGCTGCCTGACGCGCTATGTAGCCTATGGCTGGACCGGCGTGATGCCCGAGATCTGCCGGGGAACGATCGTCCTGGTGCCAATCAACATCGCGCCATGGCTCTGGGGCTGGCCAAACCGCTTCCTCAACCGCTTCGACAGCGCCGGCACCCAGGTCTTCGCGCTCGGCCCCTATCAGGGCGGCGGTTTTTCGACGGGCCTGGATACGCCCGACGACTTGTTCCGTCTGCCCGTGGGCTATTCAGGCGGGATCTGGACCGACGAGATCGCCGTGATTGCCGGGGCGGTGAAGCCGACGCGCTGACGGCGTGCCCTTAGATCATCTGTGATGGCATCGGCTTTCCCGAAAATCGCAATCCACGTTTCGGGCCGATGCTTCAGCGGCGCCGGCAGAGGGCCGCCTCATGCGCAGTCGCGCGACGAAGGACCTTCGTCGCCGTGATTCGCGCCGGCGGTCCGTCCTCCACCGTGCCCGAAAGGACGAGACGCCCGGAATAGAGGCCACTGGCGAGGTCGCGGCGCGCAGCATCCGCGGCCGGCAGGCTGGAGAGATCGGGATCGGTCTTCGCATAGCGCCGGCCTGACGGCACGAGAACGACATCCTTCGAGGGGCAGGGCGCCTGCACGCAGCGCAAACCATTGTCGCAGGCCACGAACAGCACCTGGGCCACTGCCGGGTGCGGCATC